>JABDGP010000056.1 GCA_013285945.1 Bacteroidota bacterium
TCCGGTTCGCACCAACGAGATTGCAGTGATTGACAGAAAAGATGCTCCGCAGACAACCGTAATGCTCGGTACACCAACAATTACGCCCAAAGACAAAGACGTGGTGGCATTGCAAGTGACCAACTCATTACTTGGCGGATCTTTCGGCTCACGCATCACAAGCAATATTCGCGAAGACAAAGGCTACACCTACTCTCCGTTTAGTACCATTCAAGACAGGAGAGGAGCTTCTGTTTGGTACGAACAGGCTGATGTGACCAGCAAAGACACAGGCAACTCGTTGCAGGAAATCGCCAAGGAGATCAGGAAATTGCAAAATGAAGCGCCATCAAAAGAGGAACTGGAGGGCATTCAGCGCTATATGGCCGGTACTTTTGTATTGCAAAACTCTAACCCGGGGGGAATCATCAATCAGTTGAATTTTCTTGACTTACATGGTCTGGAAGACAGTTATTTGACCGACCGTGTGAAAAACATTTATGCAGTGACTCCAGAGAAAGTTTCACAGATGACCAAGGATCATTTCAAATACGAAGACATGACCTTGGTTTTGGTCGGCGATAAGAAATTGCTGGAGAAGCAAATCAAACAGCACGAAGCTGCCAAGAAAATGAAGTAGTTTCAGGCCGAATTAATCTCCGCGAGAAAGCCGGGTGTTTCATCCGGCTTTTTTATTTTTGTAGAATGAACAAATCAAAACTTCTAGCCCTTTTACTATTGATGATAGCCACGGCACACCAAGTGGCAGCACAAAAAAAACCTGTGCAGAAGATCGCGATGTATAAAACATTCGGCGGGGTTGTCTACGAATTGAATGATTCTGTTCAGTTAAGTACTCGCCAGACAATGATGCTTCTTTATACCAACCAGCCTGCCTACGGCGAATTCAAGAAGGCAAGAAGAATGTCTACCGTTTCTTCATTGATGGGCTTCACTGGAGCAGCAATGGCAGCAATCCCAGTTGCTACACTGGCATTTGGCGAACGATCGGATTGGGGTTTAGCGGGAGGCGGAGCAGCACTGATTCTCGGTTCTATATTTGTGAACCGCGCTTTCAAAGCCCGGGCATTATATGCCATCGATCTTTATAATTCGCAAGGCGAAAAGACTTCAAGGATCAAACCTGAATTCTTTTTTTACGGAACCGGCGCCAAACTTGTGATCAGGTTTTAATCCGGATGAGCTATTTATTCCGTGAGGGCAGGAGCAGTGATGAAAGTCAGCTGCAAGCTCTCGGCCTCATTTCTTATGGACAGTTTGATGATATTCTCACTGACGAAAACCGGGATAAATTACATACTGTCCTGACGTCAGAGAATTTATACCAGGACCTCCTAAAAATTTCGAAATGCTTTGTTTGCGAAACAGATAAAGAGATAGTTGGTATGGCTTATTTAATCCCGAAAGGAAACCCAACAGAGATTTTTCATGCAGATTGGAGCTATATCCGAATGGTTGGAGTCAATCCAAAATTTGGTGGCAATGGAATTGGAAAACAATTGATGCAAATGTGTATCGACTTTGCTAAGAACAACAATGAAAAAATCATTGCATTGCATACTTCCGAATTTATGTATGCTGCCAGAAGTATTTATGAAAATCTTGGATTCAGGCAAGTCTGCGAAGTAGCGCCACGGTATGGCATGAAATACTGGCTTTACAAACTTGAGTTGTAATGTTTACCTTCCAAACGGATTCAGTGCACCGAGTGCTCGCTTGCCACCGCCCATTTTGTTCATAGTCTTCATCATCTTGCGCATATCTTCAAATTGCTTGAGCAGCTGGTTCACCTGCTGAATGCTCGTGCCACTGCCTTTGGCCAATCTGTTCTTGCGACTGCTATTAAGTATCTCGGGATTTTCGCGCTCTTTCAATGTCATGGACTTGATAATTGCCTCCACCGGCTTGAATGAATTTTCGTCAAAGTCAACGCCTTTCATGGCCTTACCCATGCCAGGGATCATACTGAGCATATCCTTCATGTTGCCCATCTTTTTCACCTGCTCCAGTTGCGAAAGAAAATCATTGAAGTCGAATTGATTCCTGCGCATCTTGGCATTGAGCCTGCGCGCTTCATCCTCATCAAAAGTTTGTTGTGCTTTTTCTACCAAACTCACCACGTCACCCATCCCCAAAATACGGCCAGCCATCCGATCAGGATAGAATCGATCAATAGCTTCCATCTTTTCTCCCGAACTGATGAACTTAATTGGTTTCTCCACCACACGGCGAATAGAAAGGGCTGCTCCACCGCGAGTGTCACCATCGAGTTTGGTGAGCACAACGCCATTGAAATTCAAGCGGTCATTAAATGCTTTGGCTGTATTCACCGCATCTTGCCCGGTCATAGCATCAACAACAAACAATGTCTCTGACGGCTTCAAGACTTCTTTCAGCCGCGCAATTTCATCCATCATTTCTTCATCCACTGCCAGACGGCCAGCGGTATCAACTATCACTACGCGGTGATTATTTTTCTTTGCATGCTCAATCGCTGCTTTTGCAATTTTGACGGCATCTTTATTTTCCGGTTCAGCATAAACTTCAACGTCTATTTGAGCACCCAACACTTTTAACTGGTCAATAGCTGCCGGGCGATAAATATCACAAGCGGTGAGCAAAACACTCCGACCCTGACGCTTCAGATAATTGGCAAGTTTGCCGCTGAAGGTTGTCTTACCTGATCCTTGCAAACCTGCAATCAATATCACAGCGGGGTTTCCTTCAATTGAAATATCTTCACCTTGACCACCCATGAGCGATGTCAACTCATCGTTGGTGATTTTGGTGAGTAATTGCCCTGGACTGATAGCGGTGAGCACGTCCATGCCCATGGCTTTAACTTTGATCTCGTCTGTTACATCTTTGGCAACTTTATAATTCACATCGGCATCGATCAACGCTTTGCGAATTTCTTTGATGGTAGAAGCGACGTTGATCTCGGTGATCCTTCCCTGGCCTTTCAGTGTTTGAAAGGCTTTTTCCAACTTAAGACTTAAACTATCGAACATGATCAGAATTTTATGATTACAGGATTATTCCCGTTAAGGGCGACAAAGTTAATAGTATTTTGATTAGGGAAAATTTCGAAATTCACAATAATAAAAGCACCGGAATATCGTTTTCTGAATAAAACAAAAATGCAAAACTGGAAACATAAGGTCATTATATTGGCGTTCACCTTTGCGATTGCATCCTGCGCTAATGATAACATTGCTCCGCTTACCATTCTTGGTAAATGGGTAGTCGTAAAAGACTCTCTGAATTTTGGAGGTGATGGCTTAAATTATATGAAGTCGAGTGCTGACTATTACGATTTTCAACCGAACGGAAATTTGGTTGTTAAAGAGGGCGGGGTAATTGACAATGCGACGTATTCTATATCCCCAGAAAATTCCATTAATATTCTTTATAAGGAGAATGTGTGGGTCAAATACATTGCAATTAATAATGGGATTGTTGTTAAAGACAGCATTCTTAATCGATTCAGCAAAATTTTTATAATAAGTGACTTATCCCTCCATTCCGCAAAATTGTCCACATCGTTTTATTGGAAAATAAGCCCTCCTCCAATAATCAATAATGAATCAGGTGATCGTATTGATTCTCTTCGGGTCAATGTGTTGACCGTTTTGAGCAGATAAGTTTTTTTTGGACTCGAATTTATGATTTGACTTCTTGGCACAACTCTACTAAAACCCCATTCGTGCTTTTCGGATGCATGAATGCAATCTGTTTGTTATCCGCACCCACTTTCGGTTGGTCATTCAATAATAAAAATCCTTTTTCTGAATAAGCCTGAATACTCCTTTTAATATCGGCAACCTCGAATGCGAGGTGATGAATTCCTTCGCCACGTTTTTCTATGAATTTTGCGATCGGTGAGTTTTCGTTGGTGGCTTCAAGCAATTCGATCTTCACTCCTCCCAACTCAAAGAAGGAAGTACGCACCCCTTCACTGGCTACTTCTTCGATTTTATAATGAGTTTTGCCCAGCAGTTTGGCGAAAAGTTGATTGGATTCATCCAGGTTTTTTACGGCAATGCCGATGTGTTCTAATTTTTCCATATCCCGATTCAATTGGTTTTCTTAATTTTGAGGAAAATTCGGGAAACTTTTCTGCCTTTCCGAAAGTTTTTAAAACAAGCCAATGCCCAAAATTACCTTAGAAACGACTAGTGACGTGCACGTAGAAGCCGCGCGGGTGCAACAACAGATCAAAGACTACCTGGGCTTGCGTACCAGTGATTTAATGTTTGAATTCAGCAATCATGATGGAAAAGTCAAACTGGATTTGATTACGATCAACCCGCGGCATAATCAGTCCTTTTTGTTCCACTCTGAAACCGGGGCTGATAAAGTGGATTCCCTGAAAAAAATGTGGGACTATGTGCAGAACTATAAAGAGAAGGAGAACTCGTATACTATTCAGTGGACGACCAAGAGTGACAGCGAATTGCACACTTCTTATTTCAGAGCAGGAAATATTCTGGAGGCTTTGGAGAAATTATATTATGCCAGAGACAGGAACACAATTACAGTTTTTAGTGTTGTATTGAATCCGATCTCTTAAATTGATCAGACTATGATAACCGTAACCGATAAAGCCAAAGAAAGAATTGCCAGTTTGCGTACTGAAGAAGGCAGAGGCGAAAATCAAAACATTCGTGTATCGGTGAAGGGCGGTGGCTGCTCTGGTTTGATGTACGACTTAGGTTTCGATGATAAAATCAATCCTGCAGATCAGGTATTTGAAGACAAAGGCGTGAAAATTCTGGTTGACAAAAAAAGTCTATTGTACTTGTTGGGCACTACTCTTGATTTTTCTGACGGGCTGAATGGAAAGGGTTTTCAATTCATCAACCCCAATGCTTCACGTACCTGCGGATGCGGCGAAAGCTTTTCAGTTTAGATTGCGATCAGGCAAGGTAAAGCCAGTTGAGGAATCAAACACCTAGCCTATGTTTGCAATCAAATTCCAAAAGTTTCGCTGTGAGGTTGCCTGTGATTTTTCCTTTAAGTGACTGAATCCATAATTTAAAATGCTAGACAGTGCCAACAACGGCAATGCACTTCAACTCAATGGCAATGGGTGTTGGTAACGCATTTACTTCTACTGTAGTGCGGCATGGCTGCGTCGCTTTGTCAGGAAAATATTCTGCGTAGATTTTATTGAAGATCGGGAAATCGTTTTTCATGTCGGTCAGATAGACCGTGATGTCGATCAGTTTCTCCCATCGCGAGCCAGATGCTTCTAAAACAAATTTTACATTTTGAAAAACCGAATGACATTGCTCTTCGATGTTGTAAGCAATAATATTCTTGTTTTTGTCCAGCGTAACTCCTGGAATTTCTTTTGAACCTTTTTTGCGAGGGCCTACTCCCGAAAGGAACAACAAGTTTCCAAAAACCCGGGCATGAGGATATGGACCAACTGGGTCGGGAGCTTTATCGGATGAAATAAAAGTCGTGCTCATGATTATTCAATTCCAAATACCAGGCTACTCCATAAACTCTGCCAATCTGCATCCGGCTTTTCTGAGGGAATCATTTTTACCGTACTCACCATCCACGGGCCTTTACTGCTAATGGGAAATTTGAGTGTGCCATCATTTTCAGTGTATGCATTTTGTAAAAAGGTGGTGTTGCCGATCTTGTTCCACACTTTCACCAGCTGGTGAGCGCTCGGTTTTCCGTCAAACAAAACCAGACATTGGAGGTAATCACCTGACCTTAGCAGGTAAGGATTTTGATTAGGGATGATTTCAATACGATAGCCTAATTTTTTCTTATAAGTGTCATCTGTTTTGGGGCCTGCCTGCACTAATAATTTTACGTGGCGTGAGTAAAATTCCTTAGAAGGTTTATCCAAGGTATTATTTTGAGTTCGTGCTTCAAGCACATTGTCCAAGCCGTCTTCCTTCAGGTACTCGTTAAATTTCTCAGCCTCCAATTCGATATACGAATTATCACTTTGCATCGAAAGCAGATACGTGCCTGCTTCGGTAAATTTGAATTTCAACTTATCTTTTTCATCGGGCTTTACTTGTTTTTTCAAATCAATGACTTTGGCTAGATGTAAAAGATCGAGTTTTTTAATACCATGCTTTTTCAAATCCCATGGTTCGCCCTCAAAATTCTCTCCCACCATAAAAGCCACCTTCATTTCTTCGCCGATAGCGTACCTGAATTTTTTCGGCTGTAGCCAAAACTCATGAGACTGTACTAACTGTGTCGCCAGAAAAATGGACAGAAACGTAATTATTCTCTTTTGCATGACACTATTCGGTGATTTGGAGATGTATTGATTCGTTAATTTGAGTACTTATGGAGGTGAACCACAACGAATTATCAAATCAACAAATTTTCTAATTAATTCATCAATTCTTCAATTTCTTCCACTTCAATTGGTATGCTCTTCATCAAGTCGATATTTCCCTTCTCACCAATGAGTACATTGTTTTCAAGGCGAATGCCAAAACCTTCTTCTTTGATATAAATCCCTGGCTCAATCGTCCACACGCTCCCTATCTGAACATTGTCGTGCATATTGCCCAAGTCGTGTACGTCAAGGCCCAGCATATGTGAAGTGCCGTGGTAGAAATATTTCCTGAAAGCCGGATTTTCGGGGTCTTGATTTTTAATATCTGTGTCAGAGATCAACTTCAATTTCAACAATTCACTCTCCATCATTTTTTCAACCTCTTTTTGATAGTCGAAATAAATAACATTGGGTCGTAGCATTTTGAATGCTTCGCGCTGAATGCGGAGAACTGCATTGTAAACTTCTTTTTGACGCGCCGAGAACTTCCCGCTCACCGGAATAGTACGGGTGAGATCTGAGTTATAGTTGGCATACTCTGCAGCCACGTCAAGTAAAACCAGTTCGCCGGCCTTACACTCAAGGTTATTTTCAATGTAATGAAGAACAATATTATTTTTTCCTGATGCGATGATGGGCGTGTACGCAAAGCCTTTTGAACCATGCCGGATAAATTCGTGCACGTATTCAGCTTCGATTTCATATTCTTTTACTCCCGGCTTAGTAAATTTCAACACTCTTCTAAATCCCTTCTCTGTAATATCACAGGCGCTCTGGATTAAATCGATTTCCTGTTTTTGTTTTGCCCTGCGCAGGTTTGCCATGACGGGCGCGACACGCTGATAAGTATGCAACGGATATTTTGCCTGGCACCAATCAATGAACCGAGCATCTCGTGTTTGTACAGTAACCTCCGATCTATAGTGTTCATTCGTATTCAGATAAACAAACTCCACCCCACCCATCGCCATCAGGTGATGAAACATGCCGTCGAAATCCTGCAGCCACATCACTGTTTCAATTCCTGAAATAGCTTTGGCTTCTTCTTTAGTTAATTTGTGCCCGTACCATTTTTCCAAATGTTCATTGGGTTGTCGTAAGAAAAGAATCTCACGTTTTTTCTCTTCGCGGAAACCCGGACAAATCAATAAAATACTTTCTTCCTGTTCTATGCCTGTGAGATAAAATAAATCATTGTTTTGCCGGAAGGGCATTGTGCCATCGGCATTGGTGGGCATCGTATCATTGGAATTGAAGACCGCCAGCGAACCTGGCTTTAGTTCTTTCGTCAACCGGTTTCTATTTGTAACAAAGAGCTCTTTGTCGATGGGTTCGTATCGCATGGTTATAATTTATAATTTCAGGGATTGCAATTTATTAAAACAAAATCAAGATGAGAACTGAATATTATGAATCGCGTTGACCGGCTCATGGGAATTCTTACTGTATTGCAGTCACGAAAATTTGTGATGGCAGAGAAACTTGCCGATAAATTTGAAATAAGCGTGCGTACGGTTTATCGTGATATCAAAGCGCTGATGGAAATTGGCATTCCAGTTTCCTTTGAAAACAATAAAGGCTATTTTATTGTGCAAGGCTATTTTTTACCACCAGTTTCTTTTTCTTCGGCAGAAGCAAACGCACTTATTTTGATGACTTCACTCGCCGATCGTTTTGCCGATCACTCCATTGCCCGGCACAGTTCAATGGCATTGGAGAAAATAAAAGCTGTGCTGCGAAATGGCGACAAAGAAAAATCCGAACTTTTGAATGACCACATCAAAGTACTTAATCCCAATCAGCCATCGAATGATTATTTGCTTGATATTCAAAACGCAATTGTTTCTAAAACCATTTTGAAGATCAGATACTCGGATAACAAAAATGCTAAAAGTGAACGAGAGATAGAGCCTGTCGGCCTGATCTATTACTACGATCAGTGGCATCTCATCGCGTGGTGCTGGAAGCGGAATGATTATCGTGATTTTAAAGTGAAAGAGATTGAGACTCTTGAGAACACGCAAAACCCCTACCGCATCAAGGGGCATATTACATTGGATGACCACATTCGGTCATGGAAATAATTTAGCACTGCCATAGGGTTGTCAGTTGGAGATTTTCCTTGCAGAATTTTCTAACCTAAAGCAAAGGATGAAAACACTTCTTATAAACCTAAGTATTGGTCTGGTGGCGATTACCAGCAATGCCGATGGCCAACGTGACACCGACTTGAGTATTCTTAAAGAACTGAACAGGCAGTTCATTCAAAATTTTATAAAAAATGATACTGTAAGTCACAACAAGATCATTTATAAGGATTTTTTTTACATCTCCAGCACCGGGCGAATTTTAAGCCGATCGGAGTATATGAAAGAATGGGCGCATGGTTACACCGAAGACTATGAGCATTTTGATTATGATCAGGTAGAGATTTCAATTTTTGAAAATTCAGCGCTAGTGAGAGCGAGGACAAGATCTAAAGTGAAACGAGATGGTAAAACGATAGAATTTTCTTCGCGTTACACCGATACATATATTAAATTGGGAGGACGCTGGTGGTGCGTACAAGCACAACTAACTCCTATAAAGCCGTAATCTATGAGATCAATCCTTATTCAGGTTATTTTAATAATTATGGTTAATGTCGGCTTTAGTCAGAGCAACCAGGATTTATTCAATTCACTGAACCGGTCCAAACTTTCTCCGATGCCCGAGTATTTTGACCGTTATATCAATCTTGTGGAAGACGTGCCCTTACATGATGCCTTCAAAAAAAGCATAAACCAACTTGATCATCTCGATTTAAAAAAACTAAAAGCTATTGGAGATAAAGTTTACGCTCCCGGAAAATGGACAGTGAAAGATATTTTACAACATCTTATTGATGCTGAGCGGATTCTTAACTACCGGGTGTTGCGGTTTGCTCGCCACGATACTACAGCGGCTCCTAATTTTGACCAGGAGCAGGTGGCACTTAATGTGAAAACAGATAAGCGGACTTTACCCGAATTGATTACTGAACTCAAAATTGTGAGACAGTCTACGATTTCATTGTTTGAAAGTTTTGATGATGAAACCATGAGGATCACTGGTGTCAACTGGAAATATAAGATATCGGTGCTTGCCATGGGTTTTAACATACTTGGTCATCAAAAACACCATCTTCATATTATTGAAGAGCGATATTACGGCTTGATTAAATAAGAAATTTACGAGGCATTTCACCTCACCTTTCTATTGGCTGACTTACAAACTTGTGCTTACCAGATAGGCTAGTCTCCCCAAAAGCAAATTATTTCCCAATCTGGAACGCAAGCGGTCTAAAATCCTTTAAATTTGAGCCGTTTTTCTCATTTACAGTTTTTGGCACATTTTTGAAGCTGATAGACTGACCAACTCAAGCAACAATGAACCTGAAATCCATTATTACCAAACTTTATTACTTGCTAGTACATGCTGATGGCAGCGTAAATGAGCGCGAAATTGCCCTTGGCAGGCAGATGATCAAGGTAGAGGGTATAGCCGAATATGACTTTAATGCCGCACTTGACTTGCTTAAAAAAAGAAATCAAGTGGTTATCTATGATGAATGCATGGAGGAATTGAAGCGACTTGATCATGAAAAACAAGTCCGGTGTGTTGCCTGGCTATGTGTAGTTGCGAATGCTGACGGATTTATGGACAAAACCGAATGGCAATTTATTTATAAAATATATCAGAAGGAGCTGAGCATCAGTCTTGACGAGATCATGAAGGTTCAAAAGGAATTGATTGGCCTTGTCCGCGAAAAGTCAGCCGCTTTTAGTGCGGTTCTTTAAGACTTTTCAAAGAGTATTAAGTCAACTTCTTCTAAAGCCTTTAAAATTCAAGACCGTTTGGTGGTAGAGATTGCTTACATTTAAACCACATGAAACTTACAAATCTGGCTCGCGAATTTAATACACAACTCGAAGGACTTCCTGATTCTGAGTTGACAAGGGAAAGTTGCATTCGCCTGATCAGGGAAAAAGTATCAGGAACTGTTAACCTTTCAAACCTTCAGATATTGATACTTACTTTGATTGTATCTGACAAGAATGAGTTTCAGGAGAAAGTTTTGATAGATTTTCTCAAAAGATCCAGCAATCCACCGAATTGATCAAAGGTGATTCTAAAGTATCACCTTATCAATAAGAACCAACAACAGTGACAGTATCAGTAAGGCGCCAATAAAAAAAGCAACGAGGATCACCTTGTTTTCTTTCCAAAAATCCCAAAATCTCTTCTCACTTTTTCTTTTCATGGAATTAATCAAATTGATTTCAAGGTTGATCATTTTCCATTCTGAAGGTTTAATTGTAAAATGAATTGTTCGGGCAAATCGTTCTCATAAATTATTAGTGGCGTAATTTTTATTTGTCCGGTTGAGAATTTCTTGTCAAATCAAAGATGACTAGTCCATCCCCCGTTTGTTCAAATTATGACCAACACAAGTACAATGGACTTCGATATACTAAGGCAATAAGCTCGTATGATAATTATATATGGTTCTCTACTAAAAGGACCATTTATAAATGCGAATTGGGAGTACGTTCGCCAAAAAATTACTCCTATGAATCTTACAAAATTTAAAATTAGACAGTGCACTTTACTTTTTCTCTCTGTGGTTTTGATGGCGGGCTTAGCTTGTAATTTGTCATCGTGCAACTCAACAACTACCAACGCGTTTCCAGGAAGTTGGGATCAGCTCTCCGATTTCGCAGGCATTCCTCGGGATGGTGCTGTTGGCTTCGTGATAAATAATATCGCATACGTTGGCACCGGCTACAGCTCTTTCAGCAGTAAATACTTAAACGACTTTTGGAAATATGATCCAAACAGTGATTCCTGGTTTCCGGTTGCTCCCTTTCCTGGTCAGGCCAGAGAGAATGCGGTCGCTTTTTCGCTTAATGGAAAAGGTTATGTTGGGACAGGATACAACATTGTCAACGGAAGCAATAACCCGATGAGTGACTTCTGGGAGTTTGATCCGGCGGCCGGTCCGATGGGTGCTTGGAATAGAATTGCTGACTTTGGATACACTAGTGATCAACAAGCGGCGACTGTATCTGCACGGTATCAATGCGCTGCATTTACTGTGAAAAATCGCGCTTTTGTGGGTTGGGGCGAAGACATCGGGCAATTTGGCTATAAGGATTTGTGGGAGTATGATCAGGTCAACAACTTCTGGATACAAAGACCAGATGCTGGCTCTAAACGGATTAACCCTTTCGTATTTGTAATCGATGATTTAGCTTATGTAGGTGGCGGATATGACCCAGGGAGCCAAACTTACCCCGTGGATATTCATAAGTTTGATGTAACTCAATTGCATGCCGATGGCAGCGGTAATCCGTGGTCTGCCAAAAACAGATTAACCGGAAAAGACCTTAAGGGAAATGCGATACTTCAGCCACATACACGCCAACTAGCGTCAACATTTTCGATCAATGGCTTAGGATATATTACCATGGGCGATGCCGGCGGTGGTGATACTTGGCAATATGATCCCGTACACGATACGTGGCTGCAATTTTTTTCGATGACGACTAATACACCAATAGCTGGAGCGCCGAGAAGTTCGGCTATCGGATTTACAGTAAATATCAATGGCACTGACTTTGGGATTTTAACGACCGGTGGCAATGGAACTAAGAAACTGGATGACTGCTGGAAGTTCAATCCGGCAGGAAATGAGCCGGATAATCAATAAATAATAGCCTCTTTAAAATCTTCTGTATTGTCATATTTCATGACAGCACAGAAGATTATCTTTTTCCAAATAATCTATATCCGGCAGTTATTTGGATTCCTTGATTTCTACCCGATGGAGAATATCCAAATTTATTGAAGCCATTCGTGCTCATACCATATCCTGCAGTGAAATTGAATCCCCGGGGCAGCGAGATGCCAGCACCTATTTTAGGTTGTCTTGAATTCGTCAAGAGGCCTGCCTGAAAATTAACTCCTTTGCGTGTATAGCGAAATCGTGTCGGCATATTTATTCCAAACTTATTAGTCAGGACATCAAACATGCTTCCGGGGCTTGAAAAAGGATTCCCGTGTCTGTTTTGAACTGAGTGGAGGCCTGAAGGCTGAATTCCATAACTCGGATTAAATGCAAACTGAGAGTTGTTTATTGCAAAGTTTGGATGGTAATTGATGCTGTTGCCAACGGTGTTTCCCGCATCCTGGCAAAAGCCGAGAAGTGAATTTGTGATTAGAATAGAAAACAGAATTATTTTTTTCAAAACACTCTCACCTCCATGAGAATTGACATGCTTGCAATATCAAATCTAATCAAAATCCGAGCAATAATTTTGTAGTCCAAGGTCAGCTTTATTAATCCTTCAATGGCTTTACGAGGATATTTTTGAAGTGCACTGTGCTTTTAGGATCATGACCTTGTAGCGCAAACGTTCCGCGGGAAAGGATACGAGCTTCATTGCCAGGATCGCGTTTTACGTTTTCAGGTTCCGTGTAATCAACCACTGTTTTGTCGTTGATCTTGATAATTATCCGTTTGCCTTCTACTTTAATATATTCGGTGTACCACTCCCCGTCTTTCACATACACTTCTTTCACATCTTCAATGCCGTAAAGGCTGCCGGTTCTACGCCAGTCGGTATGCGAATTATTGACTTGCACTTCATATCCTTTTTTTGGCCAGCCGCCCTCTTGGTAAGAAGTGTGAAAGTAAATTCCTGAATTGCTGCCGTAGTTAGTCATCACGTCTACTTTAAGTTCAAAGTTTTTGAAGTTGTGATTTTGTACATCTCCATTGTAAAACAAATGAGCGACCTGCCCGTGAACGATGATCATCCCGCTATCGACGGAGAATGTACTGGCATTCTCGCCTACTTTCCAGCCGTTCAAACTTTTACCATCAAACAATGAGATCCAGCCATCGTCTTTTACAGGTGGTTTAAAACTTACCAGTGTAATGAGACAAAAGCCCACGAGCAATAATGTAGGATAATTTTTCATAATGGTACTTTTAAGGAAGTGAAATCAAGTCTTCAACTGATAATTAAGACAATCATTTTCAAATCTTCAAACCACTCATCAACGAATTTAATCATCCCGCCCAACCCTCTCTGTCGAGGCTTCTATATTGAATAGCTTCTGCCAAATGTTCGATTTTAATCTCTTGAGAAGCAGCTAAGTCGGCAATCGTGCGGGAGACTTTTAAAATTCTGTCATAAGCGCGAGCCGAAAGACCCAAACGCTCCATGGCTGTTTTTAATAGCGTCCTTCCGGCATCGTTGATCACACAGATATCTTTTACTGTATTGCTGGGCATCATGGCATTGCAATAAATATCTTTCTGATTCTTGAACCGCTCCGATTGAATTTCTCTCGCCTTTACAACCCGCTCCCGTATTTGTGTACTCGTCTCTGACTGGCGTGTGGCTGTCATCTCATCAAAACTTACAGGAACTACTTCCACGTGCAAGTCGATACGATCAAGTAACGGCCCGCTTACTTTGCTAAGATAACGTTGTACTATGCCAGGGCCGCACACGCATTCTTTTTCGGGATGGTTGTAGTAACCACAAGGGCAAGGATTCATACTCGCTACTAACATGAAGTTGGCAGGGAATTCAATCGAAATCTTGGCGCGCGAAATCGTCACTCGTCTTTCTTCCATTGGCTGGCGCATCACTTCAAGTACAGTTCGTTTGAATTCTGGCAGTTCATCCAAAAACAAAACACCATTATGAGAAAGCGAAATTTCTCCGGGCTGCGGATTACCTCCACCGCCAACTAAGGCGACATCAGAAATTGTGTGATGCGGAGATCTGAATGGACGTGTTGTGATAAGCGTTCCATCGGCTCCTACTTTTCCGGCTACAGAATGAATTTTGGTTGTTTCAAGAGCTTCATTTAAAGTCAGTGGTGGTAAGATTGTAGGCAATCGCTTTGCAAGCATAGTTTTTCCCGCCCCCGGCGGACCGATCAAAATGGCATTATGGCCACCGGCTGCAGCAATTTCCAATGCTCGTTTGATGTTCTCCTGACCTTGCACATCTTTAAAATCAGACTCATAGCTGTTCACTTTATTTTGAAAGACTTCCCGAGTGTCAATCACGAGTGGTTCAATTTTTTTCTTCCCTTCCACAAATGCAATTGCGTCTTTTAAATTTTCTACGCCAATAATTTCAAGATTGTTGACAATGGCGGCTTCTTTCGCGTTTGCTTTAGGCAAAATAAAACCCTTGAACTCTTCCTTGCGCGACTGAATGGCAATTGGCAGCACACCCTTGATCGGGCGCAACTCGCCATCCAGGGACAACTCGCCCATGATTACATATTTTTCTAAAAGATTTGTAACGATTTGCCCTGACGCAGAAAGAATACACAATGCAATTGGCAAGTCGTAAGCTGATCCTTCTTTGCGTATATCGGCTGGTGCCAAATTTACCACCACCTTGTTGCGGGGCATGAAGTAACTCAATCCTTTTAACGACGACTCAACGCGGTGCTCACTTTCTTTTACGGCTGTATCGGGCAACCCACTCATATGAAAATGTTTTCCCTGCGTCACGTTCACCTCCACCGTGATTGTGCGTGCATCTACTCCATGCACAGCACTTCCAAAAGTCTTTGCAACCATCAATAAAAAATTAGTTGCAGCAAATTAGTAACTATTTTGGATTGAACACCTTCCGATCTAAATTGCATCGTTCAAAATAAAAATGATTGCCTCGTTAAAAGACTTATTGCAAAAGAAAAAAGACAACGATTCACTTCGTCAATTGAAAATAGTTGACGACCTCATCGACTTTAGTTCCAATGATTACCTCGGCTTGGCGAGATCAAAAGAATTATTTGAGATGATTAAAAACGAATCAGGGAGAATCCGCCCTCCTTACAATGGTGCAACCGGTTCGCGCTTGCTTTCGGGAAATAGTGAACTGGCAGAAGAAGTTGAAAATAGTTTGGCCAACATCTTTCACTCCGATAAAACTCTTCTTTTCAATTCCGGTTATTCGGCCAATCTGGCTGTGCTCTCGTCTTTACCTCAACGCGGCGACACTATAATATATGATGAACTTGCGCACACATGCATCAAAGACGGAGCAAGATTGAGCCTGGCTTCACGTTTTAGTTTTAGCCATAATGATCTCAGTGACCTCGAAGAAAAAATTAAACGAGCAAAGGGAAACATTTTTCTTGCCGTAGAATCTATTTATTCAATGGATGGCGATGAATGCCCGCTTGAAGAATTGGTCGCTCTTGCTCAAAGATATAACGCAAAAATTATAGTAGATGAGGCCCACAGCACCGGCAGCTATGGCGAAAACGGAAGCGGACTTTGTGTACAGAAAGAGCTGGCAAGTAAAATTGACGTGCGCATTTATACTTTTGGCAAGGCGATGGGTGTGCACGGAGCTTGTGTTGCCGGTGATGAAACCCTGATTAATTACCTTGTAAACTTTGCGCGGCCATTCATTTATACAACTGCAATGCCACCTCATAGTTTGATAGCCGTCAATTGTGCGTTTAAATTCCTTTCGCAAAAGGCTGAGCTTCAGTTGGCCCTTCAAAGAAAACTTGAATTCTTTCTTCGAAGTATTAAAAATGTTCATTTGAAAAGAATCGAAAGTCACAGTGCTATTCAGTCGATAGTGATTCCGGGTAATACGGCCGCAAAAAAACTGGCAGAATATCTTCAGCAGAAAAACTATGATTGCAGACCCATTCTTTCACCAACAATAAAAGAAGGTAGCGAACGTGTGCGCATTTGTTTGCATGCCTTCAACACAGAAGATGAAATCAGAGGATTGAGTCAACATCTTGCAGAATTTGAGTCATGAATTATTTTGTAACAGCCATAGGCACAGACAGTGGTAAGACGTTAGCATCCGCAATTTTGTGCGAAGCTCTCCACGCCGATTATTGGAAGCCGGTGCAGGCAGGCCTGCCAAGAGATGCCGATACCGTGAGGTCGCTCATTTCAGGTGCAGATTTGAAAATTCACGATGAAACCTATTTTTTAAAGACACCCGCTTCGCCACATGCCGCGGCAAAACTGGATGACATCACCATTAGCCTCGATAATTTCAATACGCCAATAACAAAAAATGATTTAATAATAGAAGGAGCAGGCGGTTGTCTGGTACCATTAAATGACCACGACTTTGTGATTGCTCTTGCCAAAAAATTTGAAGCCGAAGTTGTTCTCGTTTCTAATTTATACCTAGGTAGCATCAATCATACATTGCTTACGGCCGAGTATTTGAAGAAACAAAAATTCAAGGTGAAGGGAATTATTTTTAATGGCCAAGCAAACCCTGAAAGTGAAGCAATCATTTTGAAACATACCGGCTATCCTTGCTTGCTGCACATTCAGCAGGAAGAAAAGATTACTCTAGATATTGTATTTAAGTACGCTGAGATGTTAAAAGAGAATTGGAGATGAGCTTTGAGGAATCCGACAGGAAAAATATCTGGCATCCGTTTACACCCTTGGTGAATGGAATCGAGCCTTTGTTTGTTGAATCGGCGGAGGGTGTTTATCTGCAGCTCCGTGACGGACGCAAAATAATTGATGCGGTTTCTTCGTGGTGGGTGAACATACATGGCCACAATAATCTGGCGGTAGCCAATGCCATTGGTGAACAGGCTAAAAAATTGGAGCATGTGATTTTTGCTGGCTTTACACATGAACCGGCTATTCGATTGGCGGAAAATTTATTAAGTATTCTCCCAACGAATCAATCCAAAGTTTTCTTTTCTGATAATGGAAGCACGGCGGTGGAAGTCGCGTTGAAGATGGCGATTCAATATTGGCACAATCAAGGCATTCATCATAAAACTAAAATTGTTGCGCTTGAAGGAGCATATCACGGAGATACATTTGGCTCCATGTCAGTGGGTGAACGCGGACCGTTTACAGATGCTTTTTCTAAATACTTATTTGACGTAGAGTTCATTGATTTTCCAACTGACGAGAATAAAAATCAACTATTCATTCATGCGGAAACCCTCTTCCGTCAAAAAGACATAGGCGCATTTATCTTTGAGCCTTTGGTGCAGGCAGCTGCTGGTATGCGAATGTATGCACCAGAAATTTTGGATAAACTCATTTCGCTCGCACAACAACATGAAGTTATTTGCATAGCCGATGAAGTTTTTACCGGCTTTGGCCGAACAGGAAAATTGTTTGCCAGTGATTATCTAAAAAACCAACCGGATGTAATTGCAATATCAAAGGGGATTACCGGTGGGTTTTTGCCACTAGGTGTTACGAGTTGTTCAGAAAAAATTGTTGAGGCCTTTCGCTCATTGGATGCAACCAAGACTTTTTTTCACGGACATTCTTATACGGCGAATCCAATTGCATGCGCTGCGGCCAATGCGAGCTTTGAGTTGCTGATGAAGGAGGGATGTCAGCAAAGTATTCAACGTATTAACAAAAGTCATAATTTATTTATTTCAAAAATCGAAATGCATGAGTCTGTAAGAAATGCCCGCTGCATGGGAACGATACTGGCGCTGGAACTTAAGACACGAGAAGGAACTTCATACTTTAACGAAACGCGGAAGAAAATTTACCCTTTCTTTCTCGAACGTAATATTTTGCTGCGTCCTTTGGGCAATGTGATTTATATCGTGCCGCCTTATGTGATCACTACAGATGAATTGAATGCCATCTATCAGGCCATTGAAGATTTTCTTCGCATAGAAATGACAGCCGCGTGAGCCTAAGCCAGCACTTCTATTTAATTGGAATCGCCACTTTTTAATTACGCTGCGTCGACTTAAACTTTTTGGTGTAAATCTCATCTTACTTTCTTAAAAATTGTGCTAACATCATGCCTTTCAAGCATGCGATCAACCGAATGAAGACTTAAACTCAACAACCTATGAAGAAAATACTTTACTGGATAAACATCAGCGTAGCGATACTGACGGCAAAAATGACTTTTGCGCAGAATGAGGGCGTAATCACTTACGAAATCACCATTGATAACCATCGCAGCCTGACACCCGAACGCGAGGGAATGAAAGCGATGATTCCTCAGTATCGGGTCTTTAAGCAGCAATTATTTTTCAACACCAACGAATCTCTCTATAAGCCTTTGATTGAAGATGAAGAAGAACCTCAGGGTCAAGGGCGAAGATTTCGTATGATGGGCTCAGTGAATTATCTTGATCAGGCAACCAGCCAGTTTTTGACTCAAATGGATTTGATGGGTAAAAAATATTTGGTGACAGACACACTCAAGCCGGCTCCATGGAAATTTGGGACGGAGACGAAAACCATTCAGGGTTATGAATGTATGCAGGCATTTTATACAACGGATGATCGCAAACAAACAATCACAGCCTGGTTCACTTCGAAGCTTCGGCCAATGCTAGGCCCGGAGCGTTACAATACGTTACCCGGTGCGGTTTTGGCCGTGGATGTCAATAATGCCGAACGTGTTCTGGTGGCAAAGAAAATTGAAATGCGACCATTAAAAAAAGACGAACTGAAAGCGCCTGCAGAAGGACAAAAGGTAACCTCAGCTGAATTTAAAAAGATAGCACAGGAACAACGTAGTCAGCGGATGGGCAGGGTGAGAAACTGATTGGTGAGTTGTGAAGAAATTTCTCTTTGGTTTTTTTCTATTGGCCGCCATATCGTCCACTGCACAACGATTTACAATTAAGGGTCAGTTGACAGACTCTCTCGGCCCGTTGCCTTCGGCTACTATTCTGTTACTGCAACAGAAAGATTCTTCCCTTGTGCAGTTTGGGATAAGTAATTCGCAAGGACTTTTTGAAATCAAGAACATTGCTCAGGGTGATTATATATTCAAGATCACCTATGTCGGATACGCTACGTATGCTCGAAAAATTTCTCCTCGTCCGGAGAATGGCCTCGAAATAAATTTGGATCAGATCCGTATGAGGCCGAAGTCAAAACAACTTAACGAAGTTGTGGTCAAAGGCGAAAAAGAGCCGGTTGTTGTGAAGCGAGATACTATCGAATTCAATGCTGCGTCATTCAAAACAAAAGCAAATGCAAATGTAGAAGACCTGCTAAAAAAACTTCCCAGCGTGGAAGTTGACAACGATGGAAACATTACCGCACAGGGTGAGCAGGTGCAACGCGTGATGGTAGATGGAAAAGAATTTTTTGGTCAGGATCCAAAACTTGCTACACGCAATCTTCCGGCCGATGCCGTTGATAAAGTTCAGGTGTATGATAAAAAATCAGACCAAACCGTATTCTCAGGAATAGATGACGGCCAGCGGCAAAAGACAATCAACCTCGCGTTGAAGGAAGAGAAACGTCATGCTGCTTTTGGCAATGATATGGCTGGTGCTGGCAGCGATTTGACAGGCTCAGGCAGCGGGGCAAGATATCAGTCCACCGCCAGCATCAATCGATTTAATAAGGGAAATCAATTGTCGTTTCTTGGGATGAGCAACAACGTAAATCAGCAAGGATTTTCATCCGGTGATTATGCCAATTTCACCGGAGCATCAACAGGCGGTGGTGGTGGGGCACAGCCAAGCACCGGGCAGCAAAGTGGGATTGTAACAAACTACGCAGGTGGTGCAAATGCGAATCAGACTGTTAATACTAACAAGACCAAAATCAACGGGAGTTATTTTTACAATCGGCTTGATCAAAACCTGACAACCACAACTCACCGGATTAATTATCTGGACACGATTACGCCTGCCGGCAATACTTATAATTTCGATCAGTTCTCGGCACAGCATTCGGTTGCCGACAATCACCGGACTAACCTCACAATTGATCACAAAATTGACTCCGCCAATTCTATTCTCTTCAAAGGAAACGTAGTTTATACAGTCACCGGCCAAACGCTTAACAGTACTGGCAAAACAATGAACATCGGGAACACGGCATTACAAAACGAAAACCAGCGT
>JABDGP010000057.1 GCA_013285945.1 Bacteroidota bacterium
GGCTTGGTTGGCCGCACCAAATACTACATCTTCAATTTGATTGGTATCGACGGTTGGGTTTCTTTCAAGTAATTTTTTAATTACTAACGCAGCGAGGTCATCGGGGCGGACGGAAGCCAAGGAGCCGCCATATTTCCCAATAGGGGTGCGAAGAATATCAACGATGTAAGCGGTTTTCATGAACGGTTTTTATTAATTTCTGATTGGTTATTTTTGCTGGAACAAGCGCAAGTTAAACCAACCCCTTTATGTGGCAAAGAGTACAAACGATATTTCTGGCAGTAGCGATTACATGTTTAGTTGCCATGATCTTCTTTCCGGTGTGGGAAGTAAAAACCGAAACCACCCGACTTACTTTATATCCTCTATACTATAGAGCGCAGCTGGGCGAAGCCAGTACTGAAATTTATTTTCCGTATTGCATCATCGCAATGCTCGGCTTGGCAGCGGCTACGCTGGCGGCAATTTCAATTCAGAAATATGAAAACAGGTTGCTGCAATTGAAAATGGGAGCGCTCAATTCCTTGTTGATGGCTGGTTGTGGATTTGCAGCAGCATATCTATCCATTAAACTGGCGAAAGACAGCCATGCGCCCGGCAAATTTGGCTTTGGACTTTACTTCCCTTTTGCAGCAATGCTTTGCAATGCTATTGCCAATCGTTTTATAAAAAGAGACGAAAAACTGGTGAAGGATTCGGACAGGTTGAGGTGATCCAATGATGCTTAGGATATTAACCTCAGAGGTGGTCGCGTGAGTGACCTGCTTAAAGCCCTTTTTTGACCCAACTTGTATTCTCGCAGATCGAGAGCCTTGCTATGAAGAGGTTAGTGTCTCCACGAACCGAGGTTTGAGGTATTACTTCAAAACTCAAACTCATGAGACCGATACACCGATAATGTACGCTGACATGACGCAATTATGCCTGCTTCCTTTAGCTGCAGACCTCTTTCCTTTAGACGTAGACATGTTTCCTTTAGCTGCAAGCCTCTTTCCTTTAGCTGCAAGCCTCTTTCCTTTAGCTGCATGCCTGCGTCCGTTCCCTGCATTCATGACGGGAACGAAATGATGCATCTATGGAATGAATGCACGTGTGTGGGGAAAGGAAACATCGATGCTACTAAGCCCATTAGATGTGGCGCTGACTATTGTGTTTAGCATTTGCCATAATGAAGGTCCATGAAGACACTGACCAAATGCTGCGGAATAGTTATTATGTAATTGAGTTCAATGACTAGACTAGTCGCCTGGCCACTTGAATTGGCGGGGTGACTTGTGTGTGAGGGTGGAGACTGCCAACAGCCCGATGGCCTTGGCCCCGATAGGTATCGGGGAGTCTAACCTTTCATCCGTAGCTTTGGCAAGCCAAAAAATGTAAATTCATACTTCGCTCAGAAGTTTTGTAAATCCTGAAAATCCCTGTCATATTTGCTGAAATAAAGACTTATGAAATTCAAACGCATCCTCTTAAAGCTTAGCGGTGAGGCGCTGATGGGCTCGAAAAACAGCAATTTCGACCCGGCCGTGCTGGAGCAGTATTGCGAGGAAATAAAATTGGTGAAAGAGCAGGGCGTGGAACTGGCAATTGTGATAGGCGGAGGCAATATTTTTAGAGGCGGTCAAGCCGAAACGCTTGGAATTGACCGCGTGCAGGGTGACTATATGGGCATGTTGGCGACGGTGATCAACGCAATGGCGCTGCAAAGCGCGCTCGAGCGGCATGGCGTATACACGCGCCTGATGGCAGGTATTAAAATGGAGCAGGTCTGCGAGCCATTTATCAGACGCAGAGCGATCCGTCACTTGGAAAAAGGGCGGATCGTTATTTTTGGTGCCGGTATTGGCAATCCGTATTTTACTACCGACTCGACAGCCAGTTTGCGCGCAATTGAAATCCAGGCGGATGTAGTTTTGAAAGGAACGCGTGTGGATGGCGTTTATACAAAAGATCCGCTGAAGTTTCCGGATGCAGTGCGCTATACCACACTTTCGTTTCAGGAGGCGTATGAAAAAAACCTGAACATCATGGACATGACGGCTTTTACACTGTGTATGGAAAACAAGCTGCCGATTATTGTTTTTGATATGAACAAAAAGGGAAATCTGGTACACATTGCAAAGGGAGAGCAAGCAGGAACGCTCATTAATTAATTCGATGATTCGTTGATCTATTGTCTCAAGACTTATTACTTACTACTCTTTTTATGGAAGAATTAGAATTATACCTCGAAGATGCCAGAGACCGGATGAACAAGGCGCTAAGTCATGTATCAAGCGAACTGGCGAAAATCCGCGCAGGCAAAGCCAATCCTTCTATGCTCGACGGAATAATGGTTTCTTATTATGGTGCGATGAGCCCGCTAAGCCAGGTGTCATCAATCACCACACCCGATGCCCGTAGTCTTTTTATCAAGCCTTGGGAGAAAAGCCTGATTCAGGAGATTGAAAAATCAATCATCAATGCTAATCTGGGGTTGACTCCGCAAAATGACGGCCAGCAGGTGATTATAAATATTCCGATGCTCACTGAAGAGCGTAGAAAGCAATTGGTGAAGCAGGTAGGGCAGGAGTGTGAGCATGGCAAAGTGAGTGTGCGCAGCATTCGCAAAGAGACTAATGAGGCGTTGAAAAAAGTGAAAGGGGTATCGGAGGACGATGTAAAAAATGCCGAAGAGACTACTCAGAAACTAACCGACGATTTTATTCTCAAGGTGGAGTCTTTGATGAAAAAGAAAGAGGTTGAGATCATGACGGTGTAGTTTAAGGATACTTTCAAGTGCCCACTAATCATTTATTGAAATCCATGTCTGTTAATCGCCCGTTGAAGCATTGATTAATTGATTTATGCATCCGGTACTCTTTCAAGTCGGTTCGCTCACGATTTATACTTACGGCTTTTTTATTGCAACGGGGGCAGTTCTCGGTGGTTTGTTTATGTGGAGGCAAGGCAAGAGACGCTTTGGCATGACCTTCGATCAGGCGAATACATTGCTGCTGTTACTAATTGCAGCAGGGGTTGTGGGAGGAAAAGTTTTTATCATTTTTGAAAACCCGTCATTCTATTTTTCTCATCCATTAGAACTCTTTACCAAAAACGGATTTGTATTTTATGGATCTCTGCTCACGGCTATTCCTGTGATGCTGTGGTTTTTCAAAAAAAATAAAATACCAACGCTGGGAATGCTGGATGTGATGGCAATGGTCACTTGTATTGTTCATGGCTTTGGGCGCATCGGTTGTTTTAATGCCGGATGCTGCTATGGAAAGCCTACTCAAAGTTTTTTAGGTGTTGTGTTTACTGATCCGGCATGCCAGGCTCAGCCACTTAACACGCCGCTACACCCAACGCAGCTTTATGAAGCGGGTTTAATCTTTTTGCTTTTGATTGTTTTGGTGATCCTCGACCGGAATAAGAAATTTGACGGTCAGGTATTTTTGATTTACCTGATAATCTATGCGGCTGGCAGAAGTGTGCTCGAATTGTTTCGGGGCGACTTGCAGCGAGGATTTGTAGTCCAAAACATGGTGTCTAATTCCCAATTTATATCGCTCATCGTCATAGTTGCGGCTATTTATTTTTATGTAAAGTCTAAACGAAAAGGTAACTTTCTCTTATCAAATCAAAATGATAATGGACGATAGAAACTTGGATAATAGGTGGAGCAGGATTAAAAAACATTTTAGCAATTGTCATCGTTTTTAATCTATAAAATTTAGAATTATATGAAACAGTTAGGATCATTTGCACTGGTTTTGTTTTTGGCTTGCAATGCCTCAGCACAAAAGGCAGACACGATTGTTACAATGCGTGGCAAAATTATTGGCACAGTAAAAGAAATTACCCCGGATTTAGTTTCTTATTCGACGCCCAATGAAACGGTAGTTTACAAAATTGAGAAGGGTGCTATAGCGAAAATTTGCTTTGGCAGCGGGCGAGTAGAGACATTTTCAGATTTAAAATCACTAGCTAATCTTGATGGTGCCTTTGACTGGAAAAAAGTTGATGTTGCTATGACGGAGCATGAAACAAGCGGCCTTTATAAAATTGATTTGGTGTCGACAAAGGCAACAGGTACTACGGTATATTCAAGCGTGACCAAAGTGCAAGACAGAGCGACTAACAAACTTAAAATGGCCACAGCTCTTTTGGGTGGTAATTTGGTCTATATAAAAAATGAGGCTATTGAAGGAAATATCCGAAGTCGAAATGGCGGACGGACTGCTCGTACCCAAATTTTTGGAACTGCTTATTGTTCACAGCTGTTGGATGACATGGAGTTTAAAAGGGTAATGGATGGAGGCAACGAATATACGATGGCAAGTCAAATCGGTTTGCGTAATAATGATGCAGACATTAATAATATCTCAACATTTAATGAACCTGTTAAAATTGACTCCTACAGAGTGGAAAAGGGCTTCATTTATCTCACACTTACTATAGGTAGGAGAAAAATGAATATCGATTACCGTGTTATTAATTTCAAAGACAATAAAATTATAGTGGCCTACAAAGAAGGAACCGGCTATTATAATTTGTTGCTGATGAAACGATAGCAGTAGACTATCCTATGCAAAGAGTACACAAAAAGCTATCTTTCCTGTCAAAAATCAACGACCATGGAAAATGAGAGTTTTGGTCAGCGTGTCGCGAAAACCACAAAGAAAATCCTGAAGCGGATAATCATTCTGGCACTTGTTATAGGCGCTATTATTTTCTCTTTTCTTTATTGGGGCGTCTATGAACGTGGCGTGATGGCCGGCAAAGTTCTTCGCGTTACTCAAAAGGGAGTGATCTTCAAAACTTATGAAGGCAAACTCAACCTCGAAACTTTTGGAGCCTTGAAGGGTGCAAGCCCGATTGCTGAGTCATTTGATTTTTCGGTGGAGAGCGACAGGGAAGATATTATTAAAGAGTTGGAATCGGTAGCCTTAAGCGGCGAACGTGTGAATTTGCATTTCATTAAACGCTACACAGCCTTTTCGTGGCGTGGCGACACAAAGTATTTCATTGACAAAGTTGAGCGCCTGAAATAGTTACTTTTCAGTCAATCGATAAGCTTCTTCATAATGTTTGATCAGATTGCTCCAATCAAACGCAGAAGAATAACTTTCTACATTGTTTCGTTGCATAATACGGTCTCTTCTGTTTTGCTTTAAAAACTTATAAAGGAAAGCTGAGAGTTGCTTGGCGCTCCAATCGAAAGTTCTTTTTCCACGCTCTACCACATACATGCCGCCCTTTTCATGATCGGGCATGTGCTTCATCAGGTAATCGCCGAATCCGCTTAGATCACTTGTTACCGCAGGCACACCACTGGCCATGCATTCGAGCGGAGTATAACCCCACGGTTCGTAGTAACTCGGAAAAATCCCGAGGTGACATCCTCTTACAAACTGGCTGTAGTCCAGGCTGAAAAGAGGATTTGTGGAGTTAATAAAATCGGGGTGATAGATGATCTTTACTTTGTCTTCGGGCTTGTTGAGCAAGTTTCTTCGTTTTACAAAATTCATAATTTCATCTTGCTCCTCGTTGACGAGCCGATGGGTCATTACCGATGGCAACCGCGAGCTTTTCCAGGATTGAATTGTCCGCCGATAGCGCAACGTCCAGTATTCTTCTACGAAATTGTTCAGCTCGGGTAGCTTGTGGTCTTGCTGCGAAATACTTTCTACAAATAATTTTTTGCCTACTTGTTTTTGAATGGCTTCGCAAACCTGCCGTATCTCTTCCATTACAGCGCGCGATTGAAGCACCTCAGGTTTAATGCTGAGGTAATCGCGCTTGGTTACAAAAAACATAACCACGGTAATGTCCGATCCTTCTTGTTTTAATTGCTCGTTCAGGTGAATCAAAGCTTCTAATGTCAAATCGAAGCCTTTGTTTTTATACTCGTAACGGCCGGAAGTAAAAAAGTAAACGGTCTTATCAAGATCAAATGAATAGGATTGAAAGAAATGACCCATTACAAATTCATGAATTCTTTCCTTATGAAGAGCATGAAGATTTTGAAATTCGTGGAGTGCTTCAAAGCGTTGAATATTTAAGCCATTAGGTACAATTACTTCGGGCACTCGCTTGAGCAGGTGCTTGCATTCGCGGGCGGTAACTTCACTTACCGTTGTAAACACATCACACTTTTGTGCACAGTTGAATTCAATCGCGGCTTCAGTTTCAATTCCGAATTTCTTAGCTTCTTCTTCCCAATTGAAGAAAGGAAGGTGTGCATAAAACAATGGCGAGTTGATGGCCAGGTGTCTTCCCAATTGAGTAGCGTGCGTAGTAAAGACCGACTTCACTGGCAACTGCTCCCGTTTGATATCAAGGATTGGCAATCCTGCCATCCACTCATGAAAATGAGCAATGATTTTTTTGTCTTCTGAAAGTTTTATCAGTTCGTCAAAAAAGAGTTTTGTTAAGAACGCGAAGGCAATGACTTGATCTATTAATTTATTACCGCCAGGGGCATTGATACCGTGATTCTTCCATAGCAAATACTTAACTACGTTCAGTGCTTTTTCTTCAATTACAGGATTGATCAGTACTACATGTGGCCGGCCCGTAATCAGCCATTCAGCATAGACTACATCATAACCCTTCTTACGCATATTAGCGGCCACCTGCCCAAAAACATCTGTAATGGTATCAATTGGCTCAATTTCGGCCTGAATGTGTTTGCCCGTGTATGGCCCCACCATGCAAAAAGAGCCCTCGTGGTTTTTCATCATTGCGGGCGCCTTGGAGCGGATCACAGTGTAAATACCCCCTACCTGATTGCAAACTTCCCACGCAACTTCTATAAGCAAGGCCGGATTGGTGTTTGACTGCTGTTTTTTACCCATGATCAGCTGAAAATTAATTATTAATAAGGTTAAACAAAGTACTTAAATACAAGTCAAATTGACTGAGTTGCTAATAAAAAATTGGTTTAAGTGAGACAAAATTTCCTGGATTTTGTTCTAAATGTAAAATGGTCAGTCTTTTGATCGAGAGAGAATGAAAATCCTGAAAACATGAACTTCGAAAAATTTACTATAAAATCACAAGAGGCTTTGCAAAAAGCAGCAGCTATAGCATCGGCAAATCAGCAACAAGCGATTGAGCCGGGCCATTTGCTGCAAGCCATCTTGGAAACAGATGAAAACGTATCAACTTATGTTTTCAAAAAACTGAATATCAACGAAACCATTCTCAAGACTAAGCTGGAAGAAATTGTAAACGCTTATCCTAAAATTTCCGGACAGCAAGCGTACTTGTCACACAATACTAATTCAGTTTTGCAAAATGCTGAAAAAGAATTGCGCGAATTCAAAGATGAGTTTGTTTCGATCGAGCATCTGATGCTTGCCTTGTTGGCTACAAAAGACAAAATTTCTTCGTTGATGAAAGATGTTGGCTTCGAACGGGGCAGCCTGGTCAAAGCCATTAAAGAATTGCGGGGAGGCTCAAATGTAACAGATCAAAATGCTGAGGCGAAATACAAATCGCTTGAGCGCTATTCTAAAAATTTGAATGACCTCGCCAAGAAGGGAAAAATAGATCCTGTGATCGGCCGCGATGAAGAGATCAGACGTGTGCTGCAAATCCTTTCCCGTAGAACAAAAAACAATCCGATCCTTTTGGGCGAGCCTGGTGTTGGTAAGACTGCAATCGTAGAGGGTTTGGCGCAGCGAATTGTCGATGGTGATGTGCCTGAAAACTTAAAGTCCAAAAAACTTATTTCTCTCGATATGGGCTTGCTTGTTGCAGGGGCCAAATACAAAGGTGAATTTGAAGAACGTTTGAAATCGGTAATTAAAGAAGTCACTGACTCGAGTGGAGAAATCATTTTGTTTATTGATGAGATACACACGCTGATTGGTGCAGGTGGTGGTGAAGGTGCCATGGACGCTGCCAACTTACTGAAGCCCGCTCTCGCTCGCGGCGAACTTCATGCCATCGGGGCAACCACTTTGAAGGAATATCAAAAACACATTGAAAAGGATAAAGCTTTGGAACGCAGGTTTCAAACAGTAATCGTTGACGAACCCAATGTGGAAGATTCAATTTCAATTTTAAGAGGTATAAAAGACAAGTACGAACTGCATCATGGTGTGCGCATAAAAGACGATGCTGTGATTTCAGCTGTTGAGCTTTCTAATCGCTATATCAGCGACAGATTTCTTCCCGATAAGGCTATTGACTTAATGGATGAGGCTGCAGCGAAACTTCGGCTGGAGATGGATTCTCTGCCCGAAGAGCTTGATGAGCTTAATCGTAAGGTCATGCAACTGGAAATTGAACGAGAAGCTATTCGCCGGGAAAAAGATAAAGACAAAGAAGCAATACTTAGCAAAGAGATTGCTGAGTTGTCGGGAGAACGCAACTCGCTCAAAGCGAAGTGGGATAGTGAGAAATCTATCATCCATGGTATTCGTACCGAAAAGGAAACCATTGACCGTTTGAAATTTGAAGCCGAGCAAGCCGAGAAGGCTGGTGACTACGGGAAGGTTGCCGAAATTCGTTATGGCAAAATTACTGAGGCAGAGAAAACACTGAACGGGTTGCAAATCAATATGAAGGAAATGCAAGGCGATCATTCTTTGTTAAAGGAAGAAGTCGACAGTGAAGATATTGCGGAAGTAGTAGCCAAGTGGACAGGCATACCGCTTTCTAAAATGCTGCAAAGCGAGCGAGAAAAACTATTAAATCTTGAAGAGGAGCTTGGCAAGCGCCTGGCGGGACAAGAGGAGGCCATCAAAGCATTAAGTGATGCTGTGCGCAGAAGCCGTGCGGGGTTGCAAGATCCAAAGCGGCCAATTGGTTCGTTTATATTCATGGGCACTACTGGTGTGGGCAAAACAGAACTGAGCAAAGCTCTCGCAGAGTATTTGTTTAATGATGAAAACGCAATGGTGCGCATCGACATGAGCGAGTATCAAGAGAGCCATAGTGTGAGCCGCTTGATCGGAGCGCCTCCAGGTTATGTTGGTTATGATGAAGGTGGACAGTTGACGGAAGCGGTAAGAAGAAAACCTTATTCTGTAATCCTTCTTGATGAAATTGAAAAAGCACATCCTGATGTATTTAATATTTTACTTCAGGTGCTTGATGATGGTCGCCTCACCGACAACAAAGGTCGTGTGGCTAACTTCAAAAACACCATTATTATTATGACAACAAATATCGGTTCTCAAATTATTCATGAGAATTTCGAAAAACTGACGGATGATAATTACTTCGAAGTGATTGAGAGCACGAAAGATGAGGTGGTAGCGTTATTAAGGAAATCGGTGCGACCAGAATTTATTAACCGGATTGACGAAATCATCATGTTTCATCCGTTGAGTAAAAAGGATATTCGAAAGATTGTGAGGATACAGTTTGAATTGGTAAAGAGCCGACTGTCAGAAAATGGTGTGAAACTGGAGATTTCAGAACGAGCTTTGGACAGGCTTGCAAAATTAGGCTTCGACCCGCAGTTTGGTGCTCGTCCCCTGAAACGGGTGATGCAGCGCGAAATTCTAAATGAGTTGTCAAAGCAAATTTTGTCGGGTCGCGTGAACAAGGATTCAGAAATTTTCGTTGATATGAAAAACGATGTAGAATTTGAATTCGTAAATGCCGATGAAATTGAGGTAACAGGTTAATAAAGATTGTTGGTGTGAGGGGTTTGGTAAATCCCGCTGCAATGCGGGATGGTTTTTGGGGTTAGGGCGTGCAGAGGTGCACGCCCTTCTTTTTTATACCGCAAGCCCCTAATGGTCAGCAATTTATTTTTATTAGATTTAAATGATGGAAAGGCCTAAAATTCCAGAAAATGAGCCAGAGCGGTTACTAGAGCTTTATCGTTACAAAGTTCTCGACACCGAAAAGGAAAAGGATTTTGACGATTTAGTGGAGCTGGCTGCAATGATCTGCAAGACTCCGATTTCAACGATTACACTTATTGATACAAACAGGCAATGGTTCAAAGCCCAGACCGGGCTCGGTGGCAAGGGAAACAATCGTGACATTTCTTTTTGCGCGCACGCAATCAATCAAGATGAAATAATGATTGTTGAAAATGCAAAGACAGATCCTCGGTTTGCAGATAATCCTTTAGTCATTGGCGATCCTCATATTCATTTTTACGCAGGTGTTCCGCTTGTGTCACAGCGAGGATATCGGTTGGGAACTCTTTGCGTAATCGATCGTAAGCCGAATGCTTTAACTCAGGAGCAGCAGTTTAGTCTGCGAGCCCTTGCAAGGCAGGCAATGCGGCTCATGGAGTTGCGATTGAACATGCATGATCTGAATCTGGCGCAGCAACAACTAGCGGATAGCGAAATGCTTTTTCGCTCGCTGGCCGAAAATGCACCCATCGGTATTTTCAAAATGGATGCGAAAGGAATGCCAGTGTATGTAAATCAAAGGTGGCGTGATATCGCCGGCCTGACAGAGGCTGAAGCCAATGATACGAATCACCGACGCTCAGTTGTCTATGAAGCAGACCAAAAAAAAGTATATGAATTGTGGTCAGAGGCTGTGGTTAATCAGAATGAGTTCAGTTTTGAATTTAGAATCCAGAATCGCGTTAAAGGATTGCTCAGGGTAAGAAGCCACGCAACTCCCCTTCGTAATGTTGCCGGCAAGGTTATTGGTTTCATCGGAACGATTGAAGATGTCACCAAGCAAAGACACATTGAGCAAAATCTATTGGAGAGTGAACGGAAGTACAGACTTATATCGGCCAACGCCAAAGATGTAACGGTTATGATGACTGCAGAGGCAATACCAACTTACACCTTTGTTACCCCTTCATCCAAAGAAGTTTTTGGATACGAGCCTGAGGAACTGATTGGGAAGTCGCCCTTTGATATAATTCCGGAAGAAGACCTTGCAATGATTCGATCCGAGGTACATCCCGCATCTCTCGCCGGACAAACGATGATGCGACAGAATCGTGTCGTAAGAAAGGACGGCACTATAATCTGGACAGAGTTTGTTTCAGGGCCGGCCTATGATGATGATGGTAAAGTGATGGGTATCATGGCTACCATTCGTGACATAACTAAAATGAAAGATGTCACTGATCAGCTATCGCGAAAAGAGCGACTATTCAGATTGCTATCAGAAAACTCTCAGGACATTATTACGCTTGCAGATTCAGACAGGAAGCTTCAATATATTTCCCCCTCAGTGAAAGATATTCTTGGTTATGAACCCGAGGAGCTGCTCGGAAGAAGCATCTTGGAAATGACTCATCCGGAAGACCTGGAATTGGCGCTCATTAAAGGAGAAGCCATTCGGGCAAACCGGATGCCATGGGCCCGCGTAAATATGCGCATACTCAAAAAGAATAAAGAATATGTGTGGATGGAAGCGCAAATAAAACTTTTTTACGATGACCATTCGAAAGTTCCTTTGGTGCAGGCATCAATCCGTGACATTACTGAGCGAAAAAAATTAGAAGAGCAACTAAAAGCCGAAAAAGAACGAGCCGAAGATGCATCAATTGCCAAAAGTCAGTTTCTCAGTGTGATGAGTCATGAAATTCGCACGCCCATGAATGCGATTATCGGGCTCACAAATTTGATGATGGAGGATAATCCACGCGAAGACCAGATCGAAAGTCTTGAGCTACTCAAGTTTTCAGGCGAAAACTTGCTTGTCATTATAAATGACATCCTTGATTTTAATAAAATCGAGGCTGGCAAAGTGGAGCTTGAAACGATTGCCTTCAACCTTAAAGAAATCTTGCAACACAATGTCAGTCTTTTACGAGGGCGAGCTACCAGTAAAGGCATTGAATTAAACCTTGTCGTTCCCGACGATTTACCAACCACTGTGCTGGGCGATCCGGTACGGCTGGGTCAGGTGTTCAATAACCTTATCGGCAATGCGGTTAAGTTCACAGAAAAAGGTTTTGTAGAATTGAAAGTTGAGATGAAAGAAAATAAGGGTGATTTATATTGTATTCGTTTTGCGGTAAAAGATTCCGGGATTGGTATAAAGCAGGAACAACTTCAGGCAGTATTTGAACTTTTCACACAAGCCAGCAGCGATACAACAAGAAAATTTGGAGGTACCGGTCTGGGCCTTTCCATCACAAAGAAATTGTTGCACCTAATGGATAGCGATATCCATGTGCAGAGTGAGTTTGGAGTTGGCTCTGAGTTTTCGTTTGAGCTCTGGCTGGAAAAGGGGAACCAGGATTTTTTGAGTGCCATGGTTTCGCCTGAAAATGGAAAAGAAAATGAAAAGGTTCATCATGTTCACGTTCTTTTGGTGGAAGACAATAGAGTCAATCAGGTTGTTGCCGGTAATTTTTTAAAGAAATGGGGGATGACAGTGACCTATGCGAGCAATGGTAGCGAGGCTTGCGAAATAGTTCAACAGAAAAAATTTGACATCGTGTTGATGGATTTGCAAATGCCCGAAATGGACGGCTATGAAGCATCTATGCGCATTCGCGCAATGAAAGACACTTACTACAACTCATTGCCGATTTTAGCATTAACCGCTTCTGCTTTGGCAGACGTTGGAGAAAAAGCTAAAGCCTCTGGCATCAACGGCTTTATTACTAAACCCTTTCAACCCATTGATTTGAAGGAGAAAATTCTTCAGTTTATACCGGGCAAAGTAAAAAATAATTTCAAGCCAACCTTCGATAAATATACTCAGGGAGATGCAGACATGAAACGCGAACTAGCTGGGTTGTTTATCAACAACCTGAACGAATTGAAAGCCGCCTTGCAAGTTTCTATTAAAGAAAAGAATAGCGAATCATTTTCGAAAGCTCTGCACAAAGCGAAGACTACTCTGACTATTCTCAACGATTCAGATTTTAGTACTGCTTCATTGGAAATCGATGCGGCCTTGACCAGGCATGAGAATGTTAATGGCGAACGGGTTTTAGCATTCAATCAATTGGCAAATGATTTGATTCATGACCTTGAGAAAGAAGTCCGGTTGAAAGTATAGCTGTTAAATTCCCTCCTCAACTTGAAAAAGCTTACTGAGTTTATTTCGCCCCTTACCATCCATCATCATCATCAGATAATCGCCGGCTTCGATTTTGATGTTGCCTTCGGGGTTCTTTAATAATTTCTTCTCCCCATTGTTATTTTTTACCAACCCTATTAACACCACGTTGCAATCTCGTTTTAAATCGAAGAATGCTTTATCATAAGGCGTATTGGCATATATGTTATCAGGCTTTACTAAAAATTGCTTCATGTCATATTCATTGTCTTCATGAGCGTATGCAATCAATTCTTCGCTGAAGAAAGCAACATCGGGTTCGTAGATATAACTGGCCAATAGCTTGGAGGAAATTTCGTTTTTTGAAATTGTGTAGGTAACCCCCGCATGCATGAATGTACTTTTCAGATTCCCGTTGTCGAGCGTAACTACATAGTTCAGATTGGCAAAGTGTTTTTTGATATTGATGATATACACAAGCTTCTCGGTGTCATCATTAAGATTAACAAATACGATATTGGCTTGTCTGATATTAGCTTTTTCAAGCATATCAAAATTGTTGTAGTCAGAGAACAATGTGTACACCTGTTCCATTGAATAATATTCACGGATGATATCAATGTGACCACGATCCTTTGTAATCACGGCTACTTGCCGACCGGCCCCGATCAAGTGACTAATCACTGACTGGCCGAATTCATTCCAGCCGATAATCACCACATGGTTTTTGAAATTAGTGCCGTTCAGGCCCAATTCCTTGTGTTCTTTTAGTGTGCTCATAATGTTTGCGATCTGTCCGATGATAAAACCATATACGCCTAGGCTGGAAAGTAAAAAAATAAAACCGATCATCCGGCCCCAATAGGTGACAGGCAGAGCGTCTCCATAGCCAACAGTAGTCAGTGTTTCCACCAAATACCACATAGCATCTTGTACTGTATTGAGCTTACTATGTGGCTGACCGCCTTCGAGCCAAAGAAGTACAGCAAGCAGGCCACCATAAATGCAGGCAAATACAAACGAGGTGACGAAAATCTTGCGGTAATTGGGACGTTTCATTTCTTAAACAGGACTTAAGTAAATTAAAAGCACGAAGAAATAAAAATATTTGGAGTCAGGACCCAGTATTTCCCTTAATAAGATAGAAGTAAATATGGTTTCCACTTACTGATGGCACTTATTTAAGGCAGCTGTCACTTGGTGTATTTCAACAATGTCATGCTGCTGCCCCCATGAGTTGCTAACGTAAGTTGCAATTTCAGCAATCTCAAGTTCTGTTAGTGAAGGCACACCCGGCATAGGTTTATTAAAACTTTTCCCATTGATGATAATCTCACCTTGAATACCATATTTCATGAGGCAGAGTGAAGCCTCAAATTTCTGTTCGAAGTAATCACTTCCATTAAGCGGTGGGTAGACCAAGCCCAGCCCTTGCCCGTTTCGTTGGTGACAGTTACTGCAGTGTTTCTCGTACAGGGTTTGACCTTGAGCAAAATATTGTTGGTACTTTGGGCCCTTGCCTGAGCATCCTATTGACAGGATCATGGTCATAAATCCAATAGACCATTGCCTGTTGAAAGCTGGCCGCTGGCTATTGTTCATTCCGAAGCTTCTTGATGTCTTCAATCAATCGGTTCACATCATCATCTTTGGTGCCGTCATATTTTCCACGAATGCGACCGAGCCTGTCAATTAATAAAAATGCTCCACTGTGAATATACCCATCGGGCTCTGTTTTATCTTCAAGCGCTGTTGCGAAATAACTTGTCTGTGCAATTTTGAAAATGGAATCCTTCACGCCAGTTACAAAATGCCAGCGATTGCTTTGTACGCCAAGCCGATTGGCAAAGTCATGCAGCAAGGCTACGGTGTCATATTCAGGATCTATAGAGTGGGAGAGAAGCAACACATCGGGTAAATCTTTTGTGGCTTCATATACACGAAGCATTTGCGTTTTCATGATAGGGCAAATAGTGCGACACGAAGTGAAGAAAAAATCAGCAACATATATTTTGTTCTTGAAAATCGCATTCGTAATAGTGGCACTGTCCTGATCAACAAATTGAAAGGGCGCAATTGTGTGGAATACTGTATCCTTTCCATTAAGCTCGCGCTCACCAAAGATGGGTAGCTTCTCAACCTTAGGTGTGCATGCTGAGAAACTTAAGGTGCAACAGAAAAGATAAAACAAGTGTCGGCCTGCCGACCATTGCCTGTTGACTACTGACCAATTAATTAAGAATGATTTCATCGCCTTCATGTATTTCATAATGATCAATTGCTATAAGATTTTGTCCGAATAAAACTTTGTTGTCTTGTTTTCTGTACTTGGAAAGCGTTAAGAGAGGCTCGACTCCTTTTTCTCCTGTATCCTGATTTACGGTTGTGAGTACACAGCGTGCGCAGGGCTTCACGGCAGCGAATTTATTTTTCCCAATCGCAAAATGTTTCCATGTGTCTTCTTCATAAGCGTTGCCGCCACTAAAAACGAAATTGGGGCGAAAGCGATTCATCGGTAACTGCTCTTTTAATCTTGAATTGAGATCTGCTAATGATTGCTCACCAATAATCAAAAAAGGATAAGCATCAGCAAGGCTCACATGTTCGTGGTTGAGCTGGTATTTTAAATCAACTGGCCTTGAGTTGTTTTCGGGAAAGGAAACAAGCCTACACGATACGCCCAAGCGTTCAGATATCCAGCGATTATGCTCGTCACTCACTTCGGCTACCTCTACTTCATCATCCCAAACTACGGCCTTAGTTAACGTGAGATTGGATGAATTGGCAGGAACAAGAGGAATTGAATCTGATTTGTAATTGATTGATAACTGATCTTGGCTCATTGACAATTTGAAAAGCGCCATTTTTGGATAAATGCGCTGTGTCATAAAATCGTTATCACGATCCACCAGCATCCACCGTCGGTCAAACTCCAATCCCTTTTCAAAAACCTTGGCCGATTTTAATCGAATTCCACCCAATGATTTGACTGGGTAAATCCATATTTCGGTGAGTTTCAGGCCAGACATGGGAACTTTAATAAGATAATTTGCGCTAACTTAGTCAGGAAAATCCGCTTAAAAAATGTCGAATGCTTCGGCTCTTTGGTTTTTTGAAAGTGTCAATCTGTATGATACCCTTTGCCCGCATAAGGTTAAAACGATGTCGGAAAGGCACTCATTCAATTACTTTAAAAAAGATCAATTCATTTATTTTCCTGATGAACCAGCGCAATACATTTATATGATTGCCGAAGGCCGTGTGCGCATTGGTCGCTATCTGGATGATGGTAAAGAAGTAATAACTGCCATTCTCGGTATGGGCGAAATCTTTGGTGAGTTGGCGTTGGCTGGCGAAGAGAAGCGCACAGACTTCGCTCAGGCGATGGATGATAAAACAACGGTCTGCCCCCTGAGCATTGAAGACCTAAAACAACTGATGTACGGAAATCAGGAACTAAGTTTTAAGATGCTGAAACTTGTTGGCCTCCGATTAATGAAGCTAGAGAGAAAGCTGGAACTTCTCGTGTTTAAAGATGCCCGAACGCGTATAATCGAGTTTATAAAAGATTCCGCTACATGGAAAGGAAAAAAAGTAGGCTACGAGACCTTAGTGCCAACTAAACTTACGCACAAAGATATCGCAGCCCTTACCGGTACCAGCAGACAAACCGTAACTACCATTCTCAACGAGCTGAAGGAAAAAAACCTAATCAACTTTGACAGGAAGAAGATCCTGGTTCGCGACTTGGCGAATTTAAAATAAGCTTACTCTTCGATCAGCACGCCCATCTTGCCCTTTTGGTAATCGCGCATAGCTTCCATGATTTGCGTTTGCGTATTCATTACAAACGGTCCGTAAGAAACTACATCTTCATTCAACGGTTCGCCACTCAATAAGAGAACGCGGGTTGGCTGAGTGGCTTCGAGTGCAATACCCTCACCATCGTTTTTAAAATGCACGAGGTTTAATTCATCGACTAAACCGAAGCCATCGACTTTCAGTTGCCCGTCAAGCAGGTAAATAAATAGATTATGGTTTGATGGAATCGGGATCGATATTTTTCCGCCTTGCTGAAATACAAGTGTTGCCGCGTTTACAACAGCTTGCGAAGGCACCGGTCCTTTCACATTTAAAAGCTCTCCGGAAAAAATATTGACTCTTACCTTTTCATCATCGCTTATCACAGATGGAACATCCCCTGCCTGAATCGGAAAATAAACTGGCAAGTCCATTTTATTTTTAGCTGGAGTATTAATCCATAACTGAATAATTTCCTGCCGGCCGCCCTTTTCTTGGATATCGTGTGGAGGTCTTTCGCTATGAATAATCCCCATACCCGCATTCATCCATTGAGCTCCGCCAGCATATACAGTGCTGTCGTGGCCACGGCTGTCGCGGTGATGTACGCCACCTTGAAAAATGAAAGTGACAGGTGAAAAACCACGATGTGGATGCGGACCTACTCCGGCATGATCAGGGTTAACATGAGCCGGCGCCTTGATATTTGCGTGGTGCAATAACAAAAACGGATCGATTTGCTCCACAGCTTGTGTTGGAAGAGGTTGGCGAATGGGCATGCCACCCATATCCACCTGCTCTGCATATAATAAACGTGAGACTGTTCTTAATTTCATATTTTTTTAAAATTTAACAGACAACTGCCTAGGAATCTTGACCACTGACAATTGCCGGTGATTATTAACTATTAACTAATGTCTACTGACTAATGACTTGTATTCATGGATTCATTGGTACATCCATCAGCAACAATTCGGAATTGCTATCTGCAGTGATGGAGATTTTATCAGTATCCCAAATTCCAAAGCCGTCACGCTTATTAAGCTTTTGACCATTTACGGTAACATCACCTTCTATGACAAATGCATAAACGCCATTCCCTTTTTGACTGATGGCATAACCTGTTTGAAAGCCTTTTTTTAGGTTTCCTAAATAGAATCTGGCATCCTGATTGATCAAAACCCCCTCACTTCCTTTTTCAGGGGAAACAATGAGCTGAAGTTTATTCTCGCGCTTTTGCGGATCAAAATTCTTTTGGTCGTAGTGCGGGGTAATATTTTTCTCTTTTGGGAAGACCCAAATCTGTAAAAAATTCACCTTTTTGTCCTTGTTCTTGTTGTACTCAGAATGCTGAATGCCCTTTCCGGCACTCATGATCTGCACATCATTTTGCCTGATCAGGGTTACGTTGCCCATACTGTCCCTATGCTCCAAATCTCCCTGCAACGGGATAGAAATGATTTCCATATTGTCGTGCGGATGAGTGCCAAAGCCCATGCCGCCTTCTACGAAATCATCATTAAGTACGCGCAAAACGCCAAAGTTCACCCGATTAGGATCGTAATAATGAGCAAAACTGAAGCTATGGTTCGTGTCCAGCCAGCCATGGTTAGCATGACCGCGGGTATTTGCTTTATGCAGGATTGTATTCATAAGTTCATTTGTTTGGTAGAAACTGATTGAATTGCATGTTTAAACATGTATTTGATCTAACTACAAAAGTTGAGGACGGAAAGTTCAGATCGTTAACTTTTCTGGAAACTCTACAGAACGTTGGCTGTAGTATTTATTTCAATCTGGTTGCTCAGTATTTTGTGAACAGGGCATGCATTGGCAACTGCCAACAGCCGTGCTATCTGCTCTTGACTCAAATTGCCTATGAAATCAATTTTTCTGGTGAAGGTAGTCTTGTTGGCTGCCTCGTCTCGTTCCATTTCAATTTCTGTCTTTATTTCATTCAATTCCCACCCCTTCCTGTCGGCATACATCCGCACAGTAGCGCTTGTGCAGGCTGCCAGCGCAGAAACCAATAATTCAAATGGCGAGAACCCTTTATCTTTTCCACCAGAGTCTATTGGCTCATCAGAAATGACCACGTTACCCGAAGGGGACTTAATTTCAATCTTATACAGTTCTTTACCGATGCTCGAAAAGACTTTTGTCATGGTTTTATTTTTAAAATAGGGTAGGGTACAAATTCCGTTTCATCGCCTTTGATTTTATCGAAAGTCTGGTTAATCCATTTTTGTTTTGCTTCTGCAAGTATCGACTTGTCTGAAGAGACAAAATTCCAATCGATGAATCGCTCTTCGGGGAAAATTTCGCCGCCGAAAATATAGATCGTGCTGCCAGCCTCAATTGTAAATTCGCAAAGCGAACTATCGTTGGCTACAAGGATTTGCCTTGGCGTATAAGTGTTTCCCTCGCTTTTGATGGCACCTTCCAGGATATAGAGCCCCGACTCGCCGTAAAGTTCATGACCGATGCTCACCTTTTGCTGCGTAGAGCTTTTTATTTCAATCATGAATAATTTGCTGTAAACCGGAACTGGTGACTTCCTTCCGAATGCTTCGCCAGCGATTAATTTATATTGAATGTCTCCATCACTCCAGGAAGGAATTTGCTCTTTGCCAATATGAAAAAATTCGGGATTCATTTGCTCCAGCTCTTTAGGCAATGCCACCCAGATTTGAAGCCCGTGCATTTTCTTTTCCGAGTGGCGGAGGTAATCAGGCGTTCGTTCTGAATGGACGATACCTTTTCCCGCTGTCATCCAGTTTACTTCGCCTGGTTTTATTTCCACGGAATTGCCCAGCGTATCGCGATGGAGAATGTTACCCTCAAAAAGAAAAGTGAGTGTAGAAAGGCCAATGTGCGGATGAGGAAGTACATCAAAATCTTCACGGGCATTCAGCGACACAGGGCCCATATGGTCGATGAAAATAAAAGGGCCAACCATTCTTTTTTGCCGGAATGGAAGCAATCGGCCAACCATAAATTTTCCAATGCTAGCTGCTCGCTCTTCAATTATAAGATTGATGTTTGACATGGTGAA
>JABDGP010000058.1:0-2000 GCA_013285945.1 Bacteroidota bacterium
CAAACGATTCAAGAGTACGAAGAATTATTGCTTCAAAACAAGGCGTGGGTGGCTCAAAGAAATATTGAGGACAGCACTTTCTTTAACCGTCTTTCAGAGCAGCAAACACCAAAATTCCTTTGGATAGGCTGCTCAGATAGCCGCGTACCCGCCAACCAGATTACTGGCACTGATCCTGGGGAAATTTTCGTGCATCGAAACATTGCCAACTTGGTAGTACACACGGACATGAACATGCTAAGCGTTGTGGACTACGCAGTGAATGTTCTTGAAGTAAAACACGTAATTGTATGTGGCCATTATGGTTGCGGTGGACTTCGAGCAGCTATGAGTAACAAACAGTTTGGTATTATTGATAACTGGATCCGTCATATTAAGGATGTCTATCACATGTACTATGAGGAACTCGAGGCAATCAAAGATCCGCACGAGCGCGAAAATGCATTTGCCGAATACAATGTCATCGAACAAGTATTCGACCTGAGTCAAACATCGATCATACAAAATTCGTGGGTCAAACGCGGAGGCCCATGGGTGCATGGATGGATTTACGATATTCGCAATGGTTTGATTAATGATTTGAAAGTGTCGATGAAAGATCAGTCTGAACTTCCCCCTGTTTATAAATTAAAACCACATTGACTTAGGCAAGAGGTTAATGTATTCGGGCTATTGAAATCAGTTGGTTACGAGGTTGATTCTTTAAATATGATAGATTGGTGCACTACTCACCTTATAGAAGCGTTTACTTCTCGTCATTTCAAATAGATAACGATTAATACTGTGCTTGCCATCGTCAACTTGTTTCCTGCAGCATCATAGTGTAGGCTACTGTGTTGGGGCGGCCCCTCGTTCCTCGGGCCAGGCTTCCCGATACCTCGGGACGCTTCAAGTCCTCGCTCGTTCCTCGCTGTGGGCTTTACGCTTCTATCCTTGCCGCACAGCAGTGTTATATAAAGAGCTGTGTTTCGATTCATGCTTTTGACAAACTAAGCTTTGGTGCAGACCAAAAGTAAATCTTCAAACATGCTTCCAGCATCTCTTTACTTTTGGAGAAGCAGATTGTTTTACGACTTAGTCGTTTGAGATGGGTTCTTAGGTTCAGGTTGAAGCGCTCAATGTGCCGTGTGTAAGGGAGACCTATGCGGTGAAGTGATTCGGGTATCAGGCTTTTGTATGTGAGCAACCCCGTCGGTACATACTTTCTGTGGAGCGAGTGAGAGTACCAAATCAGTTATGTTTCTTAAGTTCTCTTTTGTTCGGGCACCTACTTTAAAATCAATTACTTTCTTGCTCGCCCGGTCGATCACGTAAGCAATCCAGGTTTCATTGTCTTTCTGCCCGATGTATGTCCATAGCTCATCGATTTCGTAAACTCCGTTCTTAACGTAAGTGTAGGTCTTATTGATGGATTGAGCAATGCGCTTGATCCGGTTGATGACTGTGGTCATGGAAATACTAAGTATCCGCGATATGCTTCTGATACCGACTCCTTCAATTAATAAGCTGACTATATCCTTATTAATGCTTGAGTGGTATGCGCCATTGCTGTATTCATGCTGCTGATACTTTCCGCAATTTTTACACCTGTACGTTTGCCTTTTCGTCTTTCGCACACCGGCTTTTACGCACGATTGGCTACAATACTTGCAGTTTATCATATGACACTTTGGAACATGAAGGTTTCGAAAACCTCGTTTATTGAGCTGCAAGGCTATTAAAAAGAAAGCCTCAGACCAAATGACCTGAGACTTTCCGTTCGTTAACTTATTCGGGCTGTTGAAAATCAGTTGGTTACAACAATGATTCTTTAAATATGACAGATTGGTGCACTACTCGCAGGCATGCGGCTAAAGGAAATAGCTATGCGGCTAAAGGAAACAAGTATGCGGGGAAGGGAAATACACACGGCTGGCTTACCGTCAAGCCTGTAGGTGATACTCCTCTGATGATTTGTGCGATCAGTCTTTACAGCGTAAGGTTTCCCGACTTATTTAGTG
>JABDGP010000058.1:2010-18955 GCA_013285945.1 Bacteroidota bacterium
TTTACCAATTTGCCGGTTGTCTTATCTTTGCAGCTTCTTTTTGATTTAATAAGCCGTGGTTAAGAGTTTTCCCTATATAATAGTGTTCGCGTTAGCAATCCTTCACGGAAATGCGCAGGATTCGCTTACACGCAAGGCAACTCACAAGATCGACAGCGTCACGACCTACAACAACAAGTCGTTAGATTCTCTCCAAAGAGGCTTTCATCACCAGACGGACAGTCTTCAGCGGGCGTATGCAGCCCCTATGAATAAGCTTCACTCCGAACTTAACCGACTTAATCATAAGAAGGACAGTCTCAACAAGTTAAAGCTCCCCACACAATCAGTTACTCATAAGATAGACAGCGTTGAGCGCGAGCAAACCAAAAAGCTCAACGAGCTGAATGCAGATATCGCCAAGGTCAAGAAAGAGACGCTGGCAAAGGTCTCGGCACTCCATCTGCCTCCGCAAGCGCAAAAGGAAGTTGATGCTTTCACAAAGAACATTCACGGGTTTTCTGTTCCTAATAACTTCTTCCGGCTGCCAGGCATGAATTTGAAAATACCGGGAATTGGCGGCATGCCCTCGCTGGGTATTCCATCCAACCTGAGCATACCAACTACAAGCATTCCATCGCTGCAAAAAATGAATCTCAACCTGACTTCCGGCGGGATACCATCGCTGTCTCAACTGGAAGGTTCGCTAGGCAAAGACATTAAGCAACTGCAGTCGATGGGGAACCTCGCCAACGAAAAGGCGTTGGAGCAAGACGTGATGAAAGTAGCCAGCCAGAATGCAGAAGTAAAATCAATAGTGCAAGAGCAGGGCAAGGTAACAGGTATGGCGAGTGAACTCTCCAAAGCTAAAGATGCCAAGGGAATGGAGGCGGTGGCTCAGCAACAACTTGCCCCCGCAGTCAATCACTTTGCCGGCAAGGAGCAAGAGCTGAATTCGGCGATGAGCCAGGTATCGAAGTTAAAGCAGAAGTACAGCAATGTTAAAAGTATGACGGAGCTTCCCAAACGCGCACCCAATCCGCTTCACGATAAGCCGTGGATAGAACGCATCGTGCCGGGGGTGAACTACTTCATTCAAAGCAAACAATACACGCTTGTAGATGTCAATCCATATATCGGTTGGCGTTTTAATCCCAGGCTTACCGCTTCCGTCGGCTGGAATCAACGCATCGGTGTAGCTCACGGTGGCCTCAATACCAGGATGTACGATCGCGTCTATGGAGTTCGCAGTTCGGTATCCTACTTGTGGACGCACGGCATTCTCTTCACCGCGTCACCCGAAGTGATGAAGGCATACGTTCCTACAAACGGGTTGCTGGATCAAAAGCAGCAGGCAACTGTGTGGGGAGTGTATGCCGGAATAAGGAAAAATTTCCCCTTCTATAAAAGCCTAAGCGGCTACTCTGAAGTACTCTATCACTTCTCACAAAAGCCCGGACAAAACATTTATGGCGACCGTGTGGTGTTCCGCTTCGGGATAGAAATGAAATTGAAGAAGAAATTGAAGAAAAAGTAATTCTACGATCGGGCTTTACCTTGTAAATTGCCGAAAAGAAAACACTATGATTAATGTAAGAGGTTATGCGGCTGCTAACGCCAAGGCTCTGCTTGGTCCGTTTAAGTTTGAACGACGCGAATTGCGTGCACATGATGTACTCATTGATATTATATATAGTGGCGTGTGTCACTCGGATATACACATGGCTCGCGATGAGTGGGGCGGAAGCATCTACCCGCTTGTGCCCGGCCACGAGATTGTAGGCAGAGTAAGCCGTGTGGGAAGTGATGTGAAAGCGTTTAAGGTAGGTGACCTCGCGGGCGTAGGCGTGCTTGTAGATTCTTGCCGGCAGTGTACCAGTTGCAAGCAAGGAAACGAACAATACTGCGAAGTGCACTTGGTGCCAACATATAGCGGCCTTGAAATGGACATGAAGACCGTTACCTATGGAGGCTACTCTACCCAGATTGTAACCGACGAGAACTACGTCCTTCACATATCTGATAAACTTTCTCTGGCAGGCGTTGCTCCGTTGCTGTGCGCAGGCATTACAACCTACTCTCCGCTGCGCCACTGGAAAGTTGGCAAAGGGCACAAAGTAGGAGTGGTAGGCTTGGGCGGCCTCGGTCATATGGCTGTAAAATTCGCTGCCTCGTTTGGTGCGGAGGTTACCGTTTTAAGTACTTCTGATTCAAAACAGAATGACGCTAAGAAGTTGGGTGCTCATCACTTTGTAAATACCAAAGACGATGCTGCCATGAAGAAGGCGAGGAACAGTTTTGATTTCCTCCTCAACACTGTTTCAGCACCACACAACATTAATGCGCTCATATCTTTGCTAAAGGTGAATGGCACCATGATTATGGTAGGCATTTCTCCCGAAGATCTCAGCCTTTCGGTTTCCGGTTTGATTTCAAAACGCAAAACGATTGCCGGCTCTATGATCGGCGGGCTGCGCGAGACTCAGGAGATGCTTGACTACTGCGCCGACAAAAACATCGTGTCGGATGTGGAAGTGATCGCCATGAAAGACATCAACGAAGCGTACGAGCGAATGATTAAGGGCGATGTACGCTACCGGTTTGTCATTGATATAGCAACGCTGTAAGCCAGCGCTCGCGTCAACTTTTAATCGAGATAAGATTCTTAAATCAATTGATAATCAGTGTACGTGGTGCGCGCAACGAATGTTCATATCTCGTGACCGCCTTTAAAATAAGGCATTCGCGGCTGCGACACAATTCTGCTAACTTTAAAAATAGAGTTCAAAAAAATTTGCAGGGCTGAAAAAGCCTCTATATTTGCAGCCTGTTAGTCAACCACAAATTCAACAAACACTATGAACAAAGCAGAACTCGTAAGTAAAATTGCTGAAGATGCAGGCATCACTAAAGTACAAGCCACATCAGCTCTCGAATCTTTCATGGAAGGTGTTACCAAGACACTTAAGTCAGGTAACAAACTGATCCTTGTTGGCTTCGGCACATTTTCAGTTTCAAAAAGAGCAGCTCGCAATGGTCGCAATCCTAAGACTGGCGAGACTATCAAAATAAAAGCAAAGAAAGTAGCACGCTTCAAGGCGAGCAAAGACCTTTCTGGTAAGATATAATCAGAAGCTTTTAGCAACATCAAAGCCCTCGCGTAACAGCAAGGGCTTTTTGCTTTATCAGCGACTTTGATAGCCTCAAACCTTCCACAACCGATTGCTGAACGATGAAAATATTATCTTGGCAAAACTTCCGTTAAGTCAGGAAAAAAACTGAAATTTGACGGCATTTATAAAGTTTATGGAGAGTTCTGGCTTAGCACTATATATTCCCGTCGGCCTCATGTTTATTGTAGCCCTTGGGTTTGTTGTCGTCACCATGTTGGCAACCCATTTGCTCGGCCCCAAGCGCAAGACCATCGTTAAGTTAGATGCCTTTGAATGCGGCATCGAGGGGAAAGGCAACGCACGTCTGCCGTTCAACATAAAGTATTTTCTCGTAGCCATTTTATTTGTGTTGTTTGATGTCGAAGTTATTTTTATGTACCCATGGGCGGTGAACTTTAAAGAACTTGGAATGGTTGGCTTTGTCGAGATGGCTTTGTTCATGGGTTTTTTACTGGTAGGTTTTTTCTATTTGTTAAAGAAGGGCGCTTTGAAGTGGGAAGAATAAACTATGGAAGCAACAGCCGATAAAATTATTGTAGGAGAAAAGCCGGAAGGCATTGAAGGCACTGGTTTCTTTGCCACACGCCTTGATAAAGTCGTTGGTCTTGCACGAAAGAATTCGATCTGGCCGTTGCCATTTGCTACTTCTTGCTGCGGCATCGAGTTCATGGCTACCATGGGTGCTCACTATGACCTCGCACGGTTTGGCTCGGAGCGCTTGAGTTTTTCACCTCGCCAGGCAGACTTGCTTATGGTGATGGGCACAATCGCGAAGAAGATGGGCCCTGTACTTCGTCAGGTTTATGAGCAGATGGCCGAGCCGCGTTGGGTACTTTCAGTGGGCGCCTGTGCGTCCAGCGGCGGCATCTTTGACACGTATAGTGTATTGCAGGGCATCGACAGGATCATCCCTGTGGATGTATATGTCCCGGGCTGCCCTCCAAGACCCGAGCAGATCATTGACGGTGTGATGAAAATTCAACACCTGGTAGAAACCGAATCGTTGCGCAGACGCGACTCTGCTGAATATAAAGCAATGTTGAACAAATATGGAATCGAATGATGGAAGCGGCTGCGCAAGAGAAAATCATTTCCGTCATCAATGAGAAATTCGAAGGAGAAATTATCGAAGCAACGATGCTTACCGATTTCTTTACCATCATAGTTAAGAAAGAACAGATCGTTGACATCATCAGCCATCTTTACCATCACCCCGACACCAAGTTTCAATTCCTCACTACGCTGTGCGGAATTCATTTCCCCGAACAAAATCAGATTGTAGTGATGTATCAGCTTCACAACATGGTGACCAATCAGCGGCTGCGTTTGAAGATATTTTTGTCTGCCGATAATGCGGTAACAAAGACACTCACCACTGTCTTTGCAGCAGCCAATTGGATGGAACGTGAAACCTATGATTTCTACGGAGTGATCTTTGAAGGACATCCCAACCTGAAAAGGATTTTGAATGTCGATGAGATGATCATTTTTCCAATGCGCAAGGAATATCCGTTGGAAGATCAGACAAGGGAAGATAAAAACGACTTAATGTTCGGGCGATAATGGAAGCGACAGCAGCGATAGCACCGGCAATTGAAAAGGAAGAGAAACAATACTCTTACCTGAACCTCGGCCCTACACATCCGGCTACTCACGGAATATTTCAGAATGTGCTGAAGATGGATGGCGAAGTGATTGTCGATTCGCAACCTACCATCGGCTACATTCATCGCGCCTTTGAAAAACTTGCCGAAAGAAGACCTTATAATCAGATCACACCGATTACCGATCGTTTGAATTATTGCTCAGCTCCGATCAACAACATTGGCTGGCACATGACGGTAGAGAAATTGCTGGGCGTTGAAATCCCGAAGCGTGTTCAATACCTGCGCGTGATCATTATGGAATTGGCACGTATCACAGATCACCTGATTTGTAATGCCGTCATCGGTGTTGACACCGGCGCACTCACTGGTTTTGTTTACATGTTTCAACAACGCGAACTTGTTTATGAAATCTACGAAGAGATTTGCGGGGCACGCCTCACTACTAATATTGGTCGTATCGGAGGCTTTGAACGCGACTTCTCACCAAAGGCTTGGGAGAAGATCCATAAATTCCTGAAAGAGTTTCCTGTTGTATTAGAAGAGTTTGACAGTCTTCTCAGTCGCAACCGCATATTTATGGACCGCACGATTGGTGCCGGTGGCATTTCTGTCGAGCACGCATTGAACTATAGTTTCACTGGCCCGAATCTGCGAGCCGCGGGTGTTGACTATGACGTACGCGTAGCGAGCCCTTATTCATCGTACGAAGATTTTGATTTTGTTATTCCGGTAGGAAAGAACGGAGATGTGTATGATCGCTTTATGGTGCGTCAGGAAGAAATGAGGCAGAGTCTTAGCATCATCAAGCAGGCAATGAAGAACTTGCCCGAAGGTCCATACCATGCTGTAGTGCCTGAGTTCTATTTGCCTCACAAGGAAGACGTATACAATAACATGGAAGCGCTCATTTATCATTTCAAGATAGTGATGGGTGAGACTGAAGTGCCAAAGGGAGAAGTTTATCATTGCGTAGAAGGGGGAAATGGAGAGCTCGGGTTTTACCTGATTAGTGATGGAGGACGTACTCCGTTCCGGTTGCATTTCAGAAGACCGTGTTTTATTTTTTATCAGGCGTATCCGGAGATGATCAAAGGCTCGATGTTATCCGATGCGATATTAACGATGAGTAGTATGAATGTGATTGCAGGAGAACTTGATGCGTAAAAAATTAGTCAATGGTCAATAGAGAGCAGTCACTAATAACGATTAACTAATAACGAACAACGAAGGATGGTATTTTCACCGGAAGCATTAGCCAGAGCAAATAAGATTATTGCCCGCTATCCGCAAGGAAAGCAGAAGTCGGCATTGTTACCGCTTTTGCATCTAGCGCAATCCGAGTTTGAAGGATGGCTTAGTCCTGAAGTAATGGACTATGTTGCTTCTTTACTTTCGATCAAGCCGATTGAAGTATATGAAGTGGCCACGTTTTACTCTATGTATAACATGAAGCCCGTAGGCAAATGTTTGCTCGAGGTTTGTCAGACTAGTTCGTGCTGGCTCCGTGGTTCGGAAGAGATTCTTGAGCATATCAAAAACAAATTGAACATAGAAGTAGGAGAGACCTCTGCAGACGGTATGTTCACATTGAAGACTGTAGAATGCCTCGGCTCATGCGGTACTGCACCGATGCTGCAATGCGGTGCCGATTTTCATGAGAATCTTACAGTAGAAAAGGTAGACGAGTTGATTGAGAAACTGAAAAAGAAGAACGAGAGAAGTACATACCTAAAATCATTAGTAAATAGTTAATAGTTAAACGTTAAAAGTTAATCGCGACGAGCTCCCGTTAACTAATAGCCATTAACTTATAACAACTAAGGGATAACAACAATGGGAAAGAAACTATTACTAGAGCATATCAACGAGCCAGGCATTGAGACCTTTGACGTCTACCGGAAGAAAGGGGGCTATGCTTCAGTGGAAAAAGCATTGAAGACGATGACTCCCGATGCTGTGACAGAAGAGGTAAAAAGATCTGGATTACGTGGTCGCGGTGGTGCAGGCTTTCCTTCTGGAATGAAGTGGAGTTTCATCGATAAGAAATCAGATAAGCCACGCTACCTCGTTTGTAATGCCGATGAGAGCGAACCCGGTACTTTCAAAGATCGCTACCTGATGGAGCGTCTTCCTCATCTTTTGATCGAAGGTATGATTACCTCTAGCTTTGCCCTGGGTGCAAAGACTTCGTACATCTACATTCGCGGCGAGTATATGTACATCGTTCGGATTTTAGAACGCGCCATTGATGAAGCTTACGCCAATGGCTTCCTTGGTAAGAATATTTTGGGTACTGACTATTCTCTTGACTTGTATGTTCATCCCGGTGCTGGTGCATACATCTGTGGTGAAGAGACAGCTTTGCTAGAATCGCTCGAGGGCAAGCGCGGCAATCCAAGATTGAAACCACCGTTTCCTGCAATTGCGGGATTATATGCCAGCCCAACCGTTGTCAATAACGTAGAAACCATTGCTGCCGTAGTGCCTATCATTAACATGAGTGGCGATGAGTATGCGAAGATTGGTGTAGGCAAAAGCACGGGCACTAAATTGATTTCGGCCAGCGGACATATCAATAAGCCCGGTGTTTATGAAATTGAACTTGGCCTGCCTGTGGAAGAATTTATTTTCTCAGAAGAATATTGCGGAGGTGTTTGGAAGGATCGCAGACTAAAGGCAGTAGTTGCAGGTGGTTCTTCAGTTCCTATACTTCCCACCGAATTGATCTTAACAACCGCCAAAGGTGAACCACGACTGATGACGTACGAGTCCTTATCTGATGGTGGTTTTGCTACGGGCACGATGCTTGGATCGGGCGGTTTTATTGTGATGGATGAGACCACTGATATCGTGAAAAATCTTTACACGTTTGCGCGCTTTTATCATCACGAGTCGTGCGGACAGTGCAGCCCTTGCCGTGAAGGTACCGGTTGGATGGAAAAGATTTTGCACAGACTGCATCACGGTCACGGCAAGAAAGAAGACATTGACGTGCTGGTGGACGTGGCCAAGAAGATTGAAGGTAACACGATTTGCCCTTTGGGAGATGCAGCTGCTTGGCCGGTAGCCAGTGCAGTTAGACATTTTAGAAAAGAATTTGAAGCGGCAGCCGTAGAGGAGTTGCTAGTATAAGGTTGAGGAACTAGAGGCCGAGTATCATATAACGATTAACGGATAACTAACTAATGGCTAAGTTAACAATAGACGGAGTTGAAGTAGAAGTTGCAGACGGCACTACGATCTTAAATGCCGCACGGCAGATCGGTGGCGAACTTGTTCCTCCGGCGATGTGCTATTACTCTTCTTTAAAAGAAACCGGTGGTAAGTGCCGTGTGTGTTTAGTGAAAGTGGCTCAAGGATCGGGCAAAGATCCACGGCCAATGCCTAAGCTGGTTGCATCATGTCGTACACCGGTTGCAGATGGGATGGTGGTGCAAAACCTCACTTCACCCGAAGTATTGGAAGCACGGAAAGGTGTTGTAGAGTTTCTGCTGCTCAATCATCCGCTGGATTGCCCTATTTGTGATCAGGCTGGTGAGTGTGATTTGCAGAATTTAGCTTATGAGCACGGAGCCTCAACCACACGATACGAGGAAGATCGCAGGACATTTGAAAAAATTGACATCGGTGACAAGATCAAGTTGCACATGACACGCTGCATCTTGTGTTATCGCTGCACGTTTGTTGCAGATCAGCTGACCAACAACCGCGTGCATGGTGTTCTTGGTCGTGGCGACAAGTCAGAGATCAGCACCTACATCCAGAAAGCCGTTGACAATGACTTCTCCGGTAACATGATTGATGTTTGCCCTGTAGGAGCGCTCACTGATAAAACATTCCGCTTCAAGAGCCGCGTATGGTTTACCAAGCCGATGGATGCTCACCGTAGCTGTACTAAGTGTTCGGGCAAAGTAGTGTTGTGGATGAAAGGCGATGACGTGTTGCGGGTTTCTGCACGCAAAGATCAATACGGTGAAGTAAAAGAATATATTTGCAACGAATGCCGATTCGATCATAAGAGTGTAGGTGACTGGACAGTGGAAGGCCCACGACATATCGACAGGCACTCTGTAATTTCGCAAAACCATTACGAGAAAATTGATTTACAAAAACTGAAAAAAGAAGTGGAGCGGCAACTGGAGTTTCAAAAAGGAAAGCCATTGCCGGAATCTAACCCTTTGCTGAATTCATGATCGCCTTTGTAACATACAAGATGATTCTGGTTCTCGTGATCTTCACGATTACACTGGCTATCGCTGCTTACTCAACGTATGCGGAGAGAAAGGTTGCTGCCTTTTTGCAAGATCGTGTTGGTCCTGATCGGGCGGGGCCTTTTGGGATATTCCAACCGCTCGCCGACGGACTGAAATTCATTTATAAGGAAGAAATCATCCCGAATGTTTCGAATAAACTCTTATTTGTCTTTGGCCCGTGCATAGCGATGCTTACCGCGCTAATGGCGGGTGTTGTAGTGCCATGGGGAGATACTGTGTTTATTGGAGGCAAAGAGTATTCTCTACAAATCACTGACTTAAACATTGGGATATTATATGTGTTTGGCGTGGTCTCCATCGGTGTGTATGGTATCATGATAGGAGGCTGGTCGTCCAATAATAAGTTTTCGTTGCTGGGTGCCATTCGCGCTTCAGCACAAATGATCAGTTATGAAATTGCCATGGGGCTGGCCATCATCGCTCTGGTTCTTATGACCGGCACACTAAGCCTTCGCGAAATAACCATGCAGCAAGCAGGCGGTTTGGGAGGGGATTGGAATTTCTGGAATGTTGTATATCAGCCGTTGGGTTTTTTAATTTTTATAGTATGCGCATTCGCGGAATGTAATCGTACCCCTTTCGATCTTCCTGAATGCGAGACTGAATTAGTAGGCGGGTATCACACTGAATACAGTAGTATGAAACTCGGCTTCTATCTGTTTGCCGAATACATTAATATGTTCATTTCGTCAGCGGTGATTTCTACTCTTTATTTTGGAGGATTTAATTTTCCATTCATGAACAACCTGGGCCTTGATCACAACATGATCTCGATCATTGGCACGATTGTATTGTTTGCAAAAATTGTGTTCTTCATTTTCTTTTTCATGTGGATTCGCTGGACTATCCCGCGCTTCCGCTATGATCAACTGATGAATCTTGGCTGGAAGATTATGATTCCGCTGGCAATATTTAATATCGCTCTTTGTGCATTGATTTCATTATACATTAACCGTTGATAAGAACAGGAATGCTGACCAATCGATCCAAAGTTGTAGTAAAGAAGGAGATGAATTTCTGGGAACGGATGTATCTCCCGGCAATTCTAAGTGGTGTAGTTATTACCATCAAACATTTGCTGCGCAGAAAGGCAACTATAAAGTTCCCTGAGCAGAAAAGAGAAATCAGTAAAGTATGGAGAGGGCAACATGTACTTAAACGTGATGAACATGGAGCTGAGCGTTGTACTGCTTGCGGGCTCTGTGCTGTTGCGTGTCCGGCAGAAGCAATTACCATGACTGCGGCCGAACGCAAGAAAGGCGACGAGGGATTATTCCGTGAAGAGAAGTATGCGTCGGTTTATGAGATAAACATGTTGCGTTGTATCTTCTGTGGCTTATGTGAAGAAGCTTGTCCAAAGGAGGCAATATTTTTAACGGATAGGATCGTGAGCACGGATTATGAACGCCATGGATTTATATATGGAAAAGATAAGTTGGTTGAAGCTGTGGATAAAAGAATTGATGTAACTGTACGCCAGACTCCTGAAGTATTGGAGTTTAAAAAACATAAACTACTTAGCCACAACCGATAGACCGTGACGCTCTATTTATTTTATTTTCTCTCATTCGTAGCCATCTTCTCAGCATTGTTGGTGGTGTTTTCGAAAAATCCTGTGTACAGTGTGTTGTACTTGATTATTACTTTCTTCGCGATAGCAGGTCATTATGTTTTATTGAACGCACAATTCCTCGCTGCAGTGCATGTGATCGTCTATGCAGGCGCAATTATGGTATTGTTTCTTTACGTAATCATGCTACTGAACCTGAATCAGGAAAGTGAACCTCATAAAAGTAACCTGATCAAAATTGCTGCAGTGGTTTGTGGCGGACTGCTGATGACTGTACTCATAGGTACTTTACGAGGGGCATCACAAGTAGTTCATCAGCCAGGTAAGGACATCGGGTTAGTGAAGAATCTTGGAAAGATTCTATTCACTGAATTTTTATTCCCCTTTGAGGTTTCGTCTATTTTGTTGCTGGCTGCAATGGTGGGCGTGGTTATGATTGGAAAGGGAGAAGACAATAGTGTTAATCGTTAGACGGAAAAGAATGAATATACCTATTGAATATTATATATGGCTAAGCGCAATACTTTTTGGAATTGGTGTGCTTGGCGTTTTATATCGAAGAAATGCCATTATCATTTTTGCCTGTATTGAATTGATGTTGAATGCCGTGAACTTATTGATGGTAGCATTTTCAAGCTATTTGAATGATGCCAACGGTCAGGTGTTTGTGTTTTTTATTATGGCTGTAGCTGCTGCCGAAGTTGCAGTAGGGCTAGCTATTTTGGTAATGATGTATCGCAATACAAAATCAGTAGATATTGATATTCTGAATCGTTTGAAAGGATGAGTTATAGTTTGATGATATGTCTGATCCCAATCCTGCCATTGCTGGGATTCGCATTTATTGCCCTTAGCGGAAAAAGGCTGGTGCGTGGATTTGCCACCTTGATTGGATGTGGAACCGTTTTCGTTTCGTTTGTTTTCTCAGTTGTCTTGTTTGTGAAGTTGCTCAACGGAGCTCAGCCTTTTCAGGTGACAATGTTTAATTGGATCAGCGCGGGGAATTTTAGTTCAAGCATTAGTTTTTTAATTGACCCGTTGTCTTCGCTGATGCTCTTGATCATTACTGGTGTGGGATTTTTGATTCATGTGTACTCCGTAGGTTACATGCACGATGACGCCGGATACAATCGCTTTTTCTCTTATTTGAATCTATTCGTTTTCTTCATGCTGCTGCTCGTAATGGGTAGCAATTACTTATTGATGTTTGTGGGCTGGGAAGGCGTGGGGCTTTGCTCGTATTTATTGATTGGCTTCTGGTTTAAGAATCAGGATTATAATTATGCCGCGAACAAAGCATTCATCATGAATCGTATCGGTGACCTTGGACTGATTATCGGTGTGATTTTGATTTTTGTTCATTTCGGAAGTATAAATTATGCTGATGTTTTCCCGAAGGCTGCTTCTATAAGCACCTCGGTATTAACGCTGATCACAATTTTACTTTTTGTTGGTGCGATGGGCAAGAGTGCCCAGATTCCACTTTATACATGGTTGCCCGACGCGATGGCTGGCCCCACACCTGTGTCTGCCTTAATCCACGCAGCAACGATGGTAACAGCCGGTGTTTATATGGTTGCGAGAAATAATATTTTGTACTCCCTTTCACCAATGGCCCTGGAATTGGTCTTAGTTATAGGCTTGATCACCGCACTATTTGCTGCAACCATCGCACTGGCTCAAAATGATATTAAAAAGGTGCTGGCATACTCTACGGTTAGCCAGTTGGGGCTGATGTTTGTTGCGTTGGGTGTTGGCGCCTACGCCTCCGGAATATTTCACATGGCGACGCACGCCTTTTTCAAAGCACTTTTGTTTTTGGGTGCGGGTAGTGTTATCCATGCACTTCAGGGCGAACAAGACATTCGTAAGATGGGTGGCCTGAGAAAATATATTTCAATTACTTACATCACCTTTCTGATTGGAGTTTTAGCAATATCCGGTATTCCGCCATTTGCAGGTTTCTTCTCCAAGGATGAAATTTTAGCAAATGCTTTTGCCCAAAGCCCGACTGCATGGGCATTGGCGGTGATTACCTCATTGCTCACTGCGTTTTATATGTTTCGCTTATTATTCCTCACCTTTTTCGGAAAGACGCGTGCGAGCGATGAGGTGATTCATCATATTCATGAATCGCCCGGCACTATGACAATGCCATTGATTGTTCTTGCAATCCTTAGCGCAGTTGGTGGCTTTATGGGTATACCTGAATTGTTTGGAGGCAACAATTGGATTGGCGAATTCTTAACGCCGGTATTTTCTCAGTCCATTGAACTGAAGACCGAGCATCATCTTAGTAATACTACGGAGTATATTCTCATGGGGACAATAGTTGTGTTCACACTGATCATGATAGCATTGGCTTTTGCACGCTATGTAACCAAAGCACATGTGCCAGCAGCGGAGGGTTCAGAGTTAAGTGCTGCACACAAAACGATTTATAACAAATACTACGTGGATGAAATCTATGATACAATAGTAATAAAGCCTCTGTTTTGGTTCTCGAAGTTGTTGGACATAGTTATTGAGAAATCAGGGATCGATAAGGTTGTCAATTTGCTCGGCGAATCAGTAAATGACTGGAGCAGAATATTCAGGCGAGTTCAGAACGGGCATTTAGGTTACTATATTTTTGTAATGGTTGTAGGTGTTATTTTGGTAATTGCATTTTCATACACGCGTTGATTTTTATGCTTACGGCACTTTTAATATTTCTTCCGCTAATTGCCTCCGTTGTCGTACTGACAGCAAAACCGTTTCTATCGAAATTCATTTCGTTTGCAGTGGCATTGGCTGAACTTGTTATTTCTCTTTTTATCGCATTTCGCTTTGACAAAACTCAGGCGCTTCAGTTTCAGCTTGATCAGCCGTGGATATCCAGTCTTGGAATAAATTTTTCGGTAGGAATTGATGGCATAAGCTTGTTGCTGGTACTGCTCACTACGGTGTTGATGCCCGGTATAATTTTGTCATCATTCCGCGATAGCTCAAAACCACCTTCGTTTTACAGCTTGGTCCTGCTGATGCAATCGGCATTGATCGGAGTGTTTACAGCCACCGACGGATTTCTGTTTTATCTCTTTTGGGAGATTGCTCTTATACCGGTGTATTTTATTTGTCTTGTCTGGGGTGAGGAGAATCGAGGTAAGATCACATTGAAATTTTTTATTTACACGCTCACGGGTAGCTTGTTCATGCTGGTGGCGCTTATCTATCTCTACTTTAAAACACCTGGCAGTCATACGTTTGCAATCCAGGCTTTATATGATGCAGGCCGATCGTTAGATGCAAGTCATCAGGCTTTAGTATTTGCTGCTTTGTTCCTTGCCTTTGCAATCAAGATGCCGGTATTTCCATTTCATACATGGCAGCCGGACACCTATACTGTGGCACCTGTGGAGGGAACCATGCTGCTCAGCGGTATCATGTTAAAGATGGGGATTTACGGAGTAATCCGTTGGTTAATTCCTATCGTACCTCTGGCAGTTAAGAACTGGGGATGGCTTGCGATACTACTTTCAGTGACAGGTATCGTATATGCTTCATGTATTGCCATCGTTCAAAAGGATTTTAAGCGATTGATTGCTTATTCTTCGATTGCTCACGTAGGGTTGATCTCGGCAGGACTGTTCACGCTCACTGCTATCGGGATGCAAGGAGCAATTATACAGATGCTAAGCCACGGCTTCGTTGTATTTGGATTATTTTATGTAGTCGAAATTATATCAGATCGTACCAAGACCCGCGAACTTTCAGAATTGGGAGGTATAAGAAATGTGGCACCGCTCTTATCTACTGTTTTCATGATTATTATGTTGGGTAGTGTTGCGCTCCCATTGACCAGCGGATTTGTGGGTGAATTTTTATTAATTAATTCATTAGTTCAATATAAGCTTTGGGTTGGTATTGTCGCTGGGTTGACGATTATTCTTGGTGCTGTTTATATGTTACGCACCTTTCAGAAATCGATGTCTGGTGAAACGAACAGCGTCACGGCGCTGGTCACTGATCTTTCCTATTACGAAAGACTGGTTTTATTTCCGATCGTAATTTTAGTAATCCTGATTGGAATTTATCCCGGACCGCTTCTTGCTATTTCTGAAGCTGCTGTAAAGAACTTGCTTTCACTGTATCCTGACGTAACAGTTTCTATAAAATTAAGATGAACGCGCTTTTTGTTATTTGTGGTATCGGTGTTTTCTCGCTTCTCGCAGAGATATTCAATCTGAAGAAGTGGGTATCTCTCGTTTCAATCGCAGGGCTCGTTACCGCAGCAATTATTTTGATTATTGTTGATTGGAGGTTTATCACCTACTACTATAATGGCATGGTGTACTTTGATCGATTTGCATTGTCTTTCACTTCGTTGATCATTGTTATCTCTATTTTTTGGTTTTGGATGTCAGGCGATTTCTTCAGGGGAGCGGCTCATCGTACCGATAAATCTTCATTAGTGTTATTTTCAATTGCAGGAGCGGTGATGATGGTATCGTTCAATAATATGGCGATGTTATTCCTGGGCATCGAGATTTTGTCGATATCGTTATATGTACTGGCAGGAAGCAACAAGGAGAATTTGTTTTCCACAGAAGCGGCCTTCAAATATTTTCTGATGGGTTCGTTTGCTACGGGTTTTTTACTCTTCGGTATTACACTGGTATACGGTGCTACCGGTTCCTTCAATATTCCTGCAATAGCTGATTTCATTGCAGCGCATGCAACGATGCCTCGTTACCTTTATATTGGTATTCTGCTGATGATGGTAGGACTAGCTTTTAAAATTTCCGCTGTGCCTTTTCATCTTTGGGCACCCGATGTTTACGAAGGCTCACCTACACCGGTAACTGCATTCATGTCTACGATAGTGAAGATTGCAGCATTTGCAGCATTCATAAAGATATTCTCAGTTTGCTTTGTTCGCTTTGACTTTTCTCTGCTTTGGCTTGAGCAGGGAATAATGGTGCTTACATTGGTTGTAGCGAACATCACTGCGGTATATCAGGGTAACGTTAAGCGAATGCTCGCCTATTCCAGCGTTGGACAGGTTGGCTATTTACTTCTTGCATTTAGTTCGGATAATGTGAATTCAACAGGCATCCTATTTTATTACCTGACAGCCTATGCTGTTGCCTCGATTACGGCATTTACAGTTGTGCAATTAATCGAAACCCAAAAGGGGAGTGCAGCTATTGACAACTTCAAAGGGTTGTTTAAAAACAGCCCGTTACTTGCCATAGCGATGACTATTGCCATGTTTTCACTTGCCGGTATTCCTCCACTTGCAGGATTTTTTGGTAAATATCTTGTGTTCACATTGTCCATTAGCAAAGGATTCGTAGGACTTACCGTTGTAGCAGTGCTCACTTCGTTGATCGGTGTTTACTATTATTTCAAGCCGGTTGTGATGATGAGTCAATCTTCAGATTCAGTAATTGCAGTTTCTAATTCACAGAAAGCATTGTTGACTATCCTTATAGTGATTAACCTTGCGATAGGGATTTTTCCGGACATCATCAGGATCCTTTAGACGAACTTTGTCCAGTTCCGGCCTTCATGGAGGTTGGATTTCTTAGGGAAACTTTTTATCTTCCTTAAAATTTTTAACCTATGGGAAAAGTAAAAGACATCCTCGACCGCAAGGGTTATGGTGCTTATTCTGTTGAGCCTTCTACTACCGTTTATACAGCCATTGAGCAAATGTGTGCCCGTAACATAGGTGGTGTGCTAATCGTGGATAATGGAAAACTTGTAGGGATTTTTACTGAACGTGATTATGCTCGCAAACTGATCTTGAAGGGTAAGTCATCCAAGGAGACACCTATTCGTGAATTGATGACCAGTAATCCTTTTACTGTTGCGCCTGATAGTTCGATTGAACTGTGTATGGAGATTATGACCGATAAACACATCCGCCATCTTCCTGTGGCAGAAGGAGATAAAATTTTTGGAATGATCTCGATTGGCGATGTAGTAGGCTTTGTAATTCAGGAGCAGAAATCAATTATCCAGCACTTGGAGAGCTACATCTCGCAGTAGTTAAAACCGACTGTGCTTAAACTCAATTTTTTTCTGCTTGACATTCTTCTCAAGCAAGTGTAACAGGATACCGTCTTTTAAACCTACATCCGGAACTAAGATATTTTGTGCGCGAGCCCACTCCATTACTTTAATGTAAATGCCACTTGCCGGAATGATTACATCGGCACGGTCGGGATTCATCTGAAGCTCATAAATACGTTGGTCGATTGAATACCCTTCAATCATTTTTTTGATCTCTTTCACTTTTTTAATTGAGACCGCCTGTCCGGGCTTCTTCTTGGCAAGTTCAAATATCTTGCTAAT
>JABDGP010000059.1:0-17679 GCA_013285945.1 Bacteroidota bacterium
GATGATGGAGTATTTCTTTAAACGTATAGAAGGATGACTATAGGCTTTTGAAACAAACCCATAGATTAAAATCATTGCCGAAAATAAAAAACTGATTGTTATAAATGCGATAATAATCGCTGCAAAATCGAGCAGGAGCGAAACGTAGTAAAGACTTTTATTAACGGGTGGCGGGTTCTTCAATCCACCAATACTCTTTTCGTCTTTGTCAAAATAACTATTGTATCCGTTGCTAGCCGGATAAACAAGAAAATGAATGATAATAAATGACCAAAGCAAGCGAGGCTCATTAAAATTTGGTGATGTGCCAAGCGCGAAGAGATATACCGGCAAAAGAAAATAAGAGAAGGGGAAGCGTAAGTGCAGTAATGTAGACGACATATCAGTGAACTAAATGAACAAGATAAGGTTTTTTAACCTATACTTGAACGGATGAGTTACATCACTTCTATTGGAACAGCTAACCCGAAGCATCGCTTTGCACAGCAGACTATTGCCAGCTTTATGGTGAGGGCCATGAACCTTGATACAGAGAGTGCACGTAAACTACAAGCTCTGTATCGCGCCACCGGAATCGAAACCAGATACTCCGTATTGGGTGATTATGGCAAAAATCAAGGCTTCGATTTTTTCCCCAACAATCAATACTTAGAACCATTTCCAACGACGCACCAACGATTAAATCTATTTCGAAAACATGCCATTGAGCTAAGCACTACTTCCATCAATCAATGTCTTGAAAAAATATCCTCAATAGAAAAAAAAGATATCACCCACTTGATTGTAGTGAGTTGCACCGGTATGTACGCGCCAGGTCTTGATATTGATTTGGTAAAAATGCTGGAATTGAATTCGAGTATTCATCGCACGTGTATTAATTTCATGGGTTGCTATGCTGCTTTCAATGCGTTGAAGTTGGCCGATTCCTTTTGTGTGAGTAATCAACATGCAAAAGTGCTGATTGTTTGTACAGAATTGTGCAGCATTCATTTTCAAAAAGAAAATACGGAAGACAATTGGTTGGCCAATGCATTATTTGCAGATGGGAGCGCAGCCTTGCTTGTGGAATCACAACCGCGTAAAGGAACGAACCTGAAACCCGTAAGCTTTCATTGCGACCTAGTCTCTGAAGGAGAACGAGACATGGCATGGACTGTAGGTGACTTGGGTTTCGAAATGAAACTTTCAACATACGTTCCTGAAGTGATTCGTAACGGAATAAAAAAGCTAACTCAGTCATTGTTGACACGCATTGTCAAAGAATTTTCAGACGTGTCGTATTTTGCAATACATCCGGGCGGAAAAAAAATATTGGAAGTAATAGAACAGGAATTGAAACTCAGCAAAGAACAAAATCACCAAGCCTATAGCGTGCTCAAAAACTATGGCAATATGTCATCGCCCACCGTGTTGTTTGTATTGAATGAAATAGTCAAAAACCTTAACGGACATGATGATGGGGAAAATATTTTGAGTTTCGCCTTTGGCCCGGGGCTCACATTAGAGAGCATGATTCTGCAGATTGAGAATCATTGATATGCCAATTTCATTTTTGCATCGAAGTTTTACACCCGAAATTATGGATGACCTTGCCTATGATAGAGATGTCATCTACCAAACCCTGCGCGAACTGGACTTTATCAATCACTGGCTTGGCGGGAATGCAGTTACATTAAATTCACTTGAGAAAGTCTGGCGAACAATTTCTAAAGAGAAAATTACCATTGCCGATTTAGGTTGCGGCAGTGGAGAAATGTTGAGACTGATTGCACGAAAAGCAAGTCGCCAAAACAAGAATGTTCAACTGACAGGTATTGATGCTAACCCAAACATTGTGGCCTATGCACAAAAACAGTCAGTCGATTATGAGAATTTAAATTTTGCAGCATTGAACATTTTTTCAAAAGACTTTCAGCAACAAACTTTTGATATTGTCATTGCTACACTTTTCCTCCATCATTTTTCTGATGAAGAATTAACGGGACTTTTCGTTTCGCTTAGAAAACAGACGAAGATTGGGATTATAATCAACGACATTCATCGTCACCCTTTCGCCTATTATTCCATCAAATGGCTCACTTCACTTTTTTCAAAGTCATCGATGGTAAAATACGATGCGCCGCTATCAGTACTGCGTGCTTTTAAGAAACGTGAGTTAGAATCTATTCTGGAAAAAGCAGGAATTATAACCTACCAACTTCAGTGGAAGTGGGCGTTCCGCTGGCGGTTGATTATTTTTTGTTAATGTGGCTCTGATCCACTCAGTGAGTGCGTGTGTTATGCAATTGCAAAAAGACTTTTACCTGACTTGCCTTTTTTAGTTTTGTTAAGCAGCATTATCTTTTTCATAAGTGCTTTTTCTTCAGCGCTCCACTCGCTTCCTTCATCTTGTTGCTGAGTGAATTTCTCAAGGTCAAAATAAAAATTCAGTCGATATTTCCACACCAGGTCTGCACCTACAGCTCTCTTAAATTCGTTGAGCATGTTACGATTACTCACCCAATACAACTGCACTTGTTTGTCAGGCACTTCTACTGTAGCCTGCCCGCGAAGGTATTTTTCATTGTCATGAAGCTCCTTGTTGAGCGGTTCAATAAAGCCGGGATTTCCTACGATATAAATGGTTTGCATAGTTAAAAAAACCAGAAGTCCGTTAAACCTACTCCTGTATCTTTGATCAGAACGTCAAATTTACTTCAATAGTTTTACTTTCGTCGGGCTGTAATGTCGTTACAACCAAGTAAAATATGGCTTATCGGAATGCAGTAATTTTTTTTGACCTCACAATTGATGTACGCACAATAAAATTCTTACAGCAAGGCCTTTAGCACAATTTTTGATTTATTTTCGTTTAACTGGTTATTGGGCATTAGCCACAAAAAAACTCACTATGAAAACATCCATTTTGGTATCTGTAGTAGTCCTGATTACAGCTTGTGCTTCAGGACCGTTTGGTCAGAAAGTGAAGGAACCTTTTCGTGGTAGCGGCTACGAATCCAACAATCGTTTCTTTCGCGGCACGGGTAAAGGTGAAAGCACGGCAGATAATGTTGCCAAAAGCAAAGCGGATATCGCTGCCAAAACAATTTTGGCGGGACAGATAAACACGACTATGAAACAAGTAACTGATCAATATCTTGGACAGACACAAAAAGATCGTGCTTCCGACGTTGATGATAAGTTTCAGAGCCTGGTGCGCGAAGTGATGAACACCAACATTGCCGACCTAAAGAAAATTGGTGAGGAAAAATATTTTGATAAGAAGGAGAACAAATACACAGTCTTTATTGCTTACGAGGTCAAGAAAAGTGCTATGTTAAAATTTCTGAAGCAACAGGCAAAAGCGAATCAGACGATTACCACGAATGACCAGGATGTGATTCAGAAAATCCTTGAAGATGAACTTAAAAAGACAGAGGAATAAGTTGATGATACGCTCAACTCACTCTTCGTAATAGACAACATTCAGTAAAGTAGCACCTACGGCGTTTAGCGTTTCCTTGCTAATAATAGAAAGGTTGTCTTTACGAGAATGATGATAGTCACCAAAGAAGCCAGTGCCAATTTGATAATGCACAATATCAATCATAGGTACTTTGCCAAGCTCACTCACAAATACGTGGTCGTCGGTGATGCCCCCCACATTCGTTTTTACAAAATAATCAGTGTAGCCCAGTTGAGAAGCTGTGTTCCAAACTTTTTCCACTACACTCGGAGCAAATTCCAGCGAGGCTCCCTCACGGAAAAATTGACCATGTTTTGAACCAACCATATCAAGCAAAATGCCATAGTAAGCTGAGTAATTTTTTTTATGCTTATGCTTTGACCAATATTGTGACCCCAGGCACCACCAGTCTTGATATCCCTCGGGCAGCGACAGTTTGCTTCTTGTATCATTTGGCTCACCCCAGTCTTCGCCATCAAATAAAATTATATCCACACCTACGTAGGGTGTTTTGCTCTGACCGATAGCTCGGGCAATTTCGAGTAGTACACCCACACCGCTGGCACCATCATTGGCACCGTCAAATGGAGCATTTTTCTTTTCTGTGTCCTTGTCGGCATACGGGCGGGTATCCCAATGAGCTGCAAGTAAAATTCGCTTTTGCGCTTCGGGATTGTAGCTGGCAATAATATTTTTTAGCTGCACCTTCTGATTATCCCAGGTAACGGCATCAAAATCCTGAACTGTAACAACGGCTCCGTATTTTTTAAACCGACTAATGAAATAGTCGGATGTTTGTTGATGAGGTTTTGTATTGGGAATGCGCGGACCAAATTTCACCTGTCTTTCTACAAAGGAGTATGCCGAGTCTGAATTGAATTGCGGCACTTGCACAATGCGTGCAGGCTTTTCTGTCTCTTCTGGTTTCTTTTTTGTAGTGCATGCGTTCAGCGCGACAAGAGAGATCACAAGTACCGGTATTCTTTTGAAATTCATGACAATAAAATTGTGAACAAAGTAAACGAAACTTTTCGTACGGTGGCTACCTTATTCTTTCATAGGTTTTGCCTTTTTGATAAAACTGTTTTTTGAATTGAGGAAGTCGCGGAAATACTTTTTCCATCAATCCGTTTTCATCTATGATCACATCGGGTAAGTCCTTCTGAAAAGAACTGTTGATCAACACGATGTTTTCATAAAACTCGGGGTGCTCAAAAATATGCTTAGCGAAATGCCAGTTCAAAAAGTAAGATGACATTTTATTGTTTTCATATAACCCGAAATCGTCAGCCAGAATCAAAACCCTCTTGTTTTCAATCGATTGGCTGAAGGCCGATTTTTTGACTTTCATTGAAGAATAGCTGACGGAATTTAGTTTTCCTAACCGGGAAGCAGTGCTAATTCCTATCACCGACAATAAAAGTATCCACAACATGGTTTCAGAAATCCATTTTCTCCTGATGAGTAACAAATAGTGACTGATAAAATAGGTGAGCGGAGGGATGAACGTAATAAAACTGTGTGGCGTGCGCTCGCGTGTGAAAAATATCTCAGCAATCGCCAGCAACATCCATAGCAACATCACCTGCATCAGTTGTGATTGGTACTTTGTGAAGCGGGCTTCGCGGCCTAGCATGATTATTGAAAAGAAAAGAAAAATCAGCAGAGCGCTACCCAATGGCAACAGCGACTTCCACGTGATAAGATCAACTGTGTGAATAGTAAAATTGGCGTCATAAAAATAATTAGCAATGGCCGGAAGTCCATCGTGGAAATAATAGTAACAAAGTAGCAGGCTGTGAGGAAAAACAAACCCAAACAATAATAACATTGACTTACGAAAAGTGATCCGAGCAAAAATGGCCAGAATCATTATCGTCCCTAACAGAAATAGTGTGTAGCTGAAGACCAGCATAGACGCGATACCCAGGTACACACCGAGATTCAATACAGTTTCATCCAATTGTACTTTAAATTCAATTTCTTTGAAAAGGTTATTAAGCGCCAGCAATAAAAGCGTGGAAGCCAGAAGCTCGTGGGATAATGAAATCAGATCGAATGAAAAAAAGCAAAGGATGCCGAAGATTAGCCCGGGCAAGTAATTATTTTCATTGTAGGCTTTGTTGCGAATCAGGATCAGGCAGAAAAAGGCAGATTGGAAAAAAAGAAAGAATAAAGCCAAGATATGCCGTGCAGTCACCGACCGGCCAAAGATAAACCCGATCCATTTTGCAAACCACGCAGCCAGCCACGGAGTATCGTCCAATACCTGTAAGTACATGGTCTTGCCATCATTAAGTGCCTCACCGAGCACGATATCCTTAAATTCCTGTAAGAGCGCCTCCGGACTGGTCAGCATGGGCAGACCAATGATGATCATCATCAGTAATACGCCCAACAAGCGGTAAGGATCATTCAACCGGAAGAATCGCAGCACAGGTTTTCTTTTCTGCAAATAAATCAAAAATAGATTAGGGTGAATGCTGTTGACAGCTTTTGTATCTTTGCCCTATGAGTTTGAGGCAACAGAAATACGGACGACTGATTCAAAAAGAACTCAGTGATATTTTCCTGCGCGACAAGCGAGGCATCCTCGACAACGCGTTTATTACAATTGCAGAGGTGAAAGTTAGTCCTGATCTGAGTGTGGCCAAAGTATATCTGAGCATGACACTTGCCAAAGACAAAAAAGTTGTGCTCTCTCAAATCAGTCAACATAAAGGCGAGATAAGAAAAGCATTGGGTGACAGAATCCGAAATCAGGCGCGTATCGTACCAGACCTCGTCTTTTATATTGACGAGGTTGAAGAAAATGCCCAACGTATTGAAGACTTGATCAAGAGCCTCAACATTCCAAAAGAAGAAAAATAAAGGCTCGGTAGTATGAACCTTCCGCTCTTTGTTGCCCGACGCTATTTTCTTTCCAAGCGCAAAAAGAATTTCATCAATATCATTTCTATTTTATCCATGGTAGGAGTTGCTTTTTCTACAGCTGCTCTGGTCATTGTGCTCTCGGTATTCAACGGACTAGGTGATTTATTAAGTTCACTTTACACGTCATTTGATCCTGAATTGAAAATTGAAGTAGAGAGAGGAAAGTCATTTGAGGTAAGTCCGAAAATGATTGCAGAAATCAAAGCAGTTAAAGGAGTGCAGATTGTTACCGAGGTGATCGAAGATTACGCCCTTGTTCGCTATCGCGACGCAGATATTGTGGTAACAATGAAAGGTGTGAGCGATAATTTCATTGACCAACACCGGCTGGATAGCCGCATTGTTGACGGGAAACTGAAATTGCGTGATTCATCGGGTAGTTATGCGATTCTTGGGCGGGGTGTTCAATACGCATTGTCGATTTCTGTTAAAGAGTCACTGTATCCGTTACAAGTTTTCTATATTAGGAATGCCAAGGCTTCGACCATTGATCCATCCAAGCTTTACAGTTCCAAAAACATTACACCAGGCGCGGTTTTTTCAATTGAAAAAAATTATGACGAAAACTTTATTTTTCTGCCACTGGATTTTGTGCGTGACCTGATGGGCTATGGAAATAGACGTACGGCACTTGAAGTGAAAACAGCGGCTGGCACTGATGTAATGAAAGTTCAGGCTTCTGTTCAAAAAATACTCGGAAGCCAATTTCGGGTACTGACTAATGAAGAGCAGCACAAAGATCTCTTTCGACTGGTTAAGTTTGAGAAGCTCTTTACTTTTATTTCTCTTACCGTTTTATTGCTTGTAGCTTCTATTAATATTTTTTTCTCGCTGATGATGCTTGCAATCGATAAGAAAAAGGACATTTCTATTCTATCCGCTATGGGCGCACCATCCCAATTGATCCGGAAAATATTTTTGGGAGAAGGAGCAATGATTGCATTTACCGGAGCGGCCATCGGGTTGATTTTGGGTGGAGCAATTTGCTGGGCTCAAAGCCAGTTTGGTTTGGTTGGTATGGGAATGGAAAACGCTATTGTCAACAGCTATCCCGTGAAAATGGAACTTATTGATTTTCTTTCTGTCTCATCGGTAATTATTGTGATCACTTTCCTGATTTCCTTTTATCCGGCTATGCTAGCATCACGCTCATTCTCAATTGAGCAGCTTTGAGTCACTCATTGTTCCGATTAAAATAAACTTGTAATTTAGGGAGATGCAACTATTTCTTTAGACCATCGTCTTAATCTCCAAAACAAACCCAACCCAATATTTATGAAATTCAAAAATTTACTATTTCTGGTTGCTTTTACCTTCTCAATCGCAGCATTTGCTCAAGACATAAAAACGGCCGATGAAGTTCTAAGTAAATACCTGGCCAACACTGGAGGCCTTGAAAAATGGAAAGCCTTGAAGACTGTGAAGATGACTGGCAAAGCCAGCATGCAAGGAATGGATTTACCAGTTACCCTTTTCAAAAAGGAACCGGTAAAACAAAAGATGTTGATACAAGTGCAAGGCACTGAAATTGTGCAGGCTTATGACGGTGTAGACGCCTGGATGATCAATCCGTTCATGGGAGGCAAAGACCCTGTGAAAATGACTGAAGAGCAGGCTCTTGAATTTAAAGATCAAAAGTTTGAAGACGAATTTATTGACTATAAAAAGAAGGGACATGAAGTAACCTTGATGGGAAATGAAGAGATAGAAGGTGTAAAATGTTACAAAATCCAGTTAATAAAAAACAAAAACAACGACAAGGAAGATGTTACGGAAGTGCACTATTTCGACGCCGAAAACTTTGTTCCTATCCTTCAGGTGAGTTATGTGCGTGTAGGCCCTGATAAAGGCAAAGAAGTAAAAACATATCTGAGCGATTACCAGGATGTAAACGGGTTGATGATGCCATTCTTTATCGAGCAAAAAATGAATGGACAAAGCTTTCAAAAAATTACTATTGAAAAAGCATTCACCAACGAGCCAATGGAAGACAGTATGTTTGTCTTTCCGAAGAAGTAGTTAGTACTTGAAATGACAGAGAGACTACTTAGGTAGTCTTTTTTTATCTCTATAAATCTTAAACACTATGAAAAAATCAACCCTATTTTTCTTTTTATTAGCCCTCATGGGCAATGCCGGAGCGCAGGACTTTTCTGGCAAAGCATTGCTTGGAGGTTTTCGTGCCCGCTCTATTGGTCCGGCTGTTATGAGCGGTCGCATCTCAGATATCGCGGTTGTTAATCGAAAACCGACAGTTATGTACATCGGTACAGCTGGGGGAGGCGTGTGGAAATCAATTAGTGCAGGCGCCAACTTTCGTCCCGTTTTCGATGATTACACTATGTCCATCGGCAAAGTTACGATTGACCAAAACCACCCTGACACGGTTTGGGTAGGAACGGGAGAACCCTGGGTGCGTAACAGCGTGGGTGTTGGCACCGGTTTGTACAGGACAGTAAATGGCGGTACATCTTGGGACTTCATGGGCTTGAAGGATTCTGAACACATCAGTGACATCCTTATTCATCCAAAAGATGGTAACACAGTGTATGTTGGTGTTCAAGGTCACCTATGGAATGCCAACACTGAGCGGGGTGTTTTTAAAACAACTGACGGTGGGAAAACCTGGACGAAAATTCTGTACACGGATGAAAACACGGGCTGTGCAGATCTGGAAATGGATTCAAAAAACCCAGATATACTTTACGCTGCCATGTGGAGCCACAGGCGTTATCCTGATTATTTTGATTCTGGCTTTACAGGTACAAGTGCGCTTTATAAAAGTACTGATGGCGGAAAAACATGGAACAAAATTCATAATGGATTACCCAATACCACCCTTGGCCGCATGGGTATTGCCTGCGCTCCATCGAATCCTAAAATCTTGTATGCCAGTGTAGAGGCAAAGGGTGATGAAAACAAGGGCTTGTATAAATCGTATGATGCGGGGGCATCGTGGAAAAAAGTGAACAGTGATTTCAACAACACAGTGCGTCCGTTTTATTTTTCACGTGTGGTTGTTGACCCACACAACGACAGCGCCCTCGTGAAGTGCGCATTTGTTCCGATTATCAGTACAGATGGTGGGAAGAAATTCAGGTTGATTGCAGGAGCAGTGCACTCGGATGTTCATGCTGCCTGGATTGATCCCAACAACTCCAACCATATTTTGCTCGGTACCGATGGCGGTGTTTATGAGTCCCTGGATCAGGCCTACACCTTTAAAATGTGGATGAACTTACCCGTGGGGCAGTTTTATCATGTTGCTGCTGACAATGAAACGCCTTACAATGTTTATGGAGGCCTTCAGGATAATGGCTCATGGTTCGGACCCTCGCAAAAGGCGGGCGGCATAACCAACAGCAATTGGGAAGCATCTTATGGCGGTGATGGCTTTTGGTCGTTTCCTCACCCTTCTGATCACAACATAGTTTATGCCGAATATCAGGGAGGGCACATGGCACGCTACAATAAGAAAAGCGGACAAGCCAAAGACATTAAGCCATATAAAGAAAAGAATGATCCTAAACTCCGCTTCAATTGGAACACTCCGATTGTACAAAGCCCAAGTCACTCCGATCGTATTTATACAGGCTCTCAATTTTTATATATGTCGGACGATACGGGAGATTCATGGAAGAAAATCTCCGCAGACTTGACAACGAATGATCCGAAAAGGCAAAGGCAGAAAACTACAGGTGGCCTTTCAATTGATAATTCATCAGCGGAAAATAATGCGACCGTTTATGCGATCAGTGAATCTCCCAAAGATGAAAAATTGATTTGGGCAGGAACAGACGATGGCTACTTGCAAGTAACCGAAGATCAAGGCGGCACCTGGACAAACGTGACAAAAAATATTACAGGTCTCCCGTCGGGAAATTGGTGTTCACGTATTGAGCCTGGTCATTTCGATCGAAACACAGCGTACGTTTCGTTTGACAACCATCGCAATGGCGATATGACTTCCTACATTTATAAAACGACTGATGTAGGGAAAACCTGGGCATCTATAGTCTCACCCGATATTGAAGGACATGTGTTTGTCATCAAGGAAGATTTAAAAAACCCAAACCTGCTTTTTGCCGGAACTGAGTTTGGCTTGTACATTACTTTCGATGGTGGCAAGAGATGGTATCGCTTTGAAAATAATCTTCCCAAGGCTGCCGTGCACGATATAGTAGTGCATCCGCGCGAAGACGATCTGATCATTGCCACACACGGAAGGAGCCTTTACATCATCGATGACATCTCTCCATTGCGTCAGGTGAATAGTGATGTCCTCACCAAACAAATTTTCTTTTTCGATGTGAAGCCAACAGAACTTAGAGACCCCGGTGCCGGCAGCAACTGGTTTGGCGGTGATGGAAATTATCTGGGCGAAAATCCCAATTCATTGGCGAAGATTATTTACTTCATGAGCAAGCGCCACACTTTTGGGAAAATGAACATTGAAGTTTATGATCAGGATGGGAAACTACTGAAAGAACTGCCAGCTGGTAAAAGCGCAGGTATCAATGTGGTTGAGATGACTGCCACAATGGAGCGCCCCAAAGCAGCACCATCAGATAACCCGCAAGCTATTGGCGGCTCGATCTTTGGTCCCAATCTGGCAGCCGGAACTTATAAAGTGAAAGTGATCAAAGGCAAGGAAGAGTTTCAAAGCAGCTTCACACTGAAATATCCGACTAACTCTCCCTACACAGCGGACGATCGTAAACTGCAGCGCGAAACAACCATGAATTTATATAAGATCACTGAACAGTTGGCGTACATCTATGCGGCACAGGATAACCTTGTAAAACAGGCGAAGGCAGCAGTACAGAAAAACCCCAAGCTTGCTAAGGTTGTAAATCCATTCATCAAGGAAATTGAAGATCAAAATGCCCAACTCGTTTTTCGAGGAGGAGATTTCTACATCAATACTGATGAGAAACTGGCTGAAGAGATTTCGGAATTGTATGGCCAGGTGAGCAGTTACCCAGGCAAACCAGGTTCGGCTCAGGTAAATCGAACTGGTGGATTGGTTGCCGAAATAGCAAAGGCCCAACAAAAGTTTAATGAATTTAAAGCAGATAAATTGAAGACAATAAACGCAAAAATCACTTCCGATAAATTATTTGAGCCGCTGCATGTGCTTAGTGAAGATGAATGGCGCAATGGCGAAAACTCAGGAACAATTAATCCGAAACAATTAGAGCATTTCAGGATGCTACTGAGATAATCTTTTGAACCCACAAGAAGGCCCCGCAAGATCGGGGCCTTTTTTATTTCCCTTCGGTCATCTTCTCTGCGGTTTCCGCAATTTTCAGCTGCTCAATAAACTGGTCTACTTCTCCATTCATAATAGCCGGGAGGTTGTGCTGGGTAAATCCAATGCGATGATCTGTAACACGGCTCTGCGGATAATTGTAGGTTCGTATTTTTTCAGAGCGGTCACCACTGCGCACCTGGCTTCTGCGCGAAGCACCAATCTCGGCTTGCTGCTTTTGCACTTCCATTTCATAAAGCCTCGTTCGCAGCATTTGCAATGCCCTCTCCCGGTTGCCGTGCTGTGACCGCTCTATCTGGCAGGTAACCATAATTCCAGTAGGCTTGTGGGTGAGCTGTACTTTGGTCTCCACTTTGTTCACATTCTGGCCGCCCGCACCACTTGATCGTGCTGTTTGAAACTCGAGGTCGGCCGGGTTGAGTTCTACATCCACTTCCTCAGCTTCCGGCAACACCACTACGGATGCTGCAGAAGTATGCACTCGACCCTGTTGCTCTGTGGCTGGCACACGCTGTACGCGATGCACACCGGATTCATATTTTAATAATCCGTATGCGCCTTCTCCTTCCACGCTTGTAATGACTTCTTTGTAACCACCAGCAGTGCCCTCGGTTACATCCATTACCAAAAACTTATACCCTTTACGCTCGCAAAAGCGCTGGTACATGCGCCAAATGTCACCGGCAAAAATCGCGGCCTCATCGCCACCGGTTCCTGCCCGTATTTCAAGAATGGCATTCTTCTCATCGTTCGGATCTTTGGGCATGAGAAGTTCCTTGATCTCGTTTTCCAAATCATCACGCTTAGGCTCCAACTCGTCAATTTCCATTTTGGCCAGCTCCCGCAGTTCTGCATCTTTTTCTTTTTGCAAAACTTCTTTAGCGTGCTTTATGCCATCCAATGTCGATTGATATTGGTCATATTTCTTCACTACTTTCTCAAGATCCCTATATTCCTTGCTTAAAAGTTGGAATTTCTTCTGGTCTTTTACTGTCTCGGGCTGGCTCAGCAGCTGGCCTACTTCTTCGAAGCGGTTCTTTATCTCTATCAGTTTATCAATCATAATTTCAAAAAGAGGCGCAATTTACGAAATCAACTGGTCAGTGATTACTGTACGATCGTGCTACGCACTGTTCAATTTTCAACACTATTGAAAAGTAAGTAGCCTTTTTGAAGGGATTTCAGGCATATTTTGAACTAGAATGGTTTTTGCACAGTGATTTGAAAAGATATTATATGGTCAAAGCATTTTCCTTTTTCGTGATAGCCTTTGCACTCCTTTTGGCGATACCAATATGCCTTGGAGTAGCCGGTGGTATATTTGGCTTGGCCGTTGGCCTGCTGGGAGGAATCGTCGGGGTATTTTTTGGCCTGATCGGAGCCGTGATCGGCTGTATCGCCTGGATTATTAAAGGCTTCTTTCACTTGTTGTTTGGATGGCATTTCAGCGTAGGATTTCATCCGTTTCATTTCAACGGCTATGCTGTCGCTGCCATTATCATTTTGCTTTTTGTGGTTGCTTCGAAAAGGAGAAAATAAAATCAGAATTTTTGATCTAAGCGTAAGGAGAGAATATGGTTTCTGAGGGCGTCTTGCCACGTTTCGTCTGCATCCCATTTGTTGCCCAAGAAAATATTTCCGTATTCGGTGTTTTTGAAATAGAATTTATAAATGATTTTTTTTGAAGGAATGGTTTTAATACCAGGCACATTGTCTATAACATAATTTGTAGATAAAGAGCTAGTTGTTTGCGTTACGTCATATCCTAAAATATCTCGGGCTACATCGCCGCGAGTATGTACAAACCGAAGCACCATGCGGTAGCCTTTTTCCTCCAGTTCTGCATCTGTCAATTCGGGATCGACCAACTCGTATTTCGCTTTAAAGTTCTCTTTGAGAAATGCCTCCAACTCTTTGTCGTCGGCTTCATTTCCCCAGCGTGGAATAGCAGACTTGAATAACCTGATATCAGGTGAAAAACGCTCGTCTTGTTTTCCTTTGAAAAAATTCAGGAATACTCCAGTCTCAGGAATATCATTAATTAGAAAATTTTCTTTTTTCTGCGTGCTTACTGCAAATCTGTAGATAGAGCGCAACAGTTCGGACAGTGAAGCATCGCTAAGTTTCCACGAAGTATGCGTTTTGTCAACAAAGCTTTTGGTGCCGTTGTATTCTGTAAAAACGATTTGGTACTCATTATCTTTCTTTTGAAGAAGGACAAAGAACTTGATGTTGCGTGAGTTAAAATAGGTCGAAAATATTCGAGCGGGTTCCGGGCCCGAAAGCACGTAATCGATGTCCATGTATGAAACCGCATCAATTCCTGCCTGTTGAAAATATTTCTGAATCTCTTGAAGTTCGGCCTCGGTGTATATGTTTTCATAAAGGGCAATTGACCTCATCGAAAGCAACCCAGCCGGGAGAGAGCTTCCAAAATTAAGGCTGGCCATAAGTTTATCTTCTTCGCGGATCGCCTGCGCAAAAGAAGTGTAAGCCCTGAGGAGGAAGAAAATGGCAAATAATCTCACTAGTAATTTTTCTTTTCGAAACGATTTCATTCGCCCGTTTATTGCAAAGGCGGTGTTCTGTGCAAAAGTGGTAAAAAACTTTGTACCTTTAATTCATTAAAACTCGCCTGATTTCTATTTCTCAGTTTCATCTTCAAAACTTTTTTATTTGTACCGAACTATAAGGGTTTCATTTTTGTAGTCTTATCCATTCATGCCCTCTACTTCTCCCAAAAAAAATACAGACTATTCGGGCCACGAGTCAATCGAGGTGATTGGCGCTCGTGAGCACAACCTGAAAAATATCAGTGTGGCATTGCCGCGCAATCAGTTCATTGTAATTACGGGCATTAGCGGTAGTGGCAAATCTTCACTCGCTTTTGACACTATCTATGCCGAAGGCCAGCGTCGGTATATGGAAAGCTTTTCGGCGTATGCAAGAAGTTTTATCGGCAACCTTGAGCGCCCCGATGTTGATAAAATCAATGGCCTGAGTCCTGTAATTTCGATCGAACAGAAAACGACTTCACGTAATCCGCGCTCTACGGTTGGAACTGTCACTGAGATTTATGACTTCATGCGATTGCTTTTTGCGCGCGCAGGCGAGGCGTTCTCTTATCTTACCGGTGAGCGGATGGTGCGACAGTCGGAAGACCAAATTCTGGATGCGATCATCTCTAATTTCTCCGGAAAGAAATTGACGTTACTTGCGCCAATTGTAAAAGGACGTAAAGGCCACTATCGCGAATTGTTTGTACAGATAAGAAAGCAGGGCTATACAAAAGTTCGCGTGGATGGGGTTGTTCAGGACATCATTGCCAAGATGCAGGTGGATCGTTTTAAAATCCACGACATTGAAATAGTCATAGATAGGATTGTGCCCGATGCCAAAGACCGCCATCGCATTGGTCAATCGGTGAATACGACTTTGAAAGAAGGCAAAGGAGTAATTATTGCGCTGGAGGAAAACGGGGACACGCACCATTTTTCTAAATTCCTGATGGATCCAAAGACCGGCCTGTCATACGATGAGCCGGCACCTAATAATTTCTCATTCAATTCTCCCTATGGAGCTTGTCCGGTTTGTACCGGACTTGGCGTAATCGAAGAAATTACAGAAGACTCAATCATTCCGGATAAAAAACTGAGTATCAGCCGGGGAGGTATTCTGCCACTGGGCGAATACCGCGACATCTGGATTTTTAAAAAGGTGGAAGCAATACTTAAGCGCTACAAGCTCACCCTCACTACACCAATCAAGGATATTCCAAAAGACGTAATGAAAATCCTTCTGCATGGTGACGATGTACCTGTTGCAGTTCCTTCTGTTAAATATCCGGGGACGGAATGGAATACCAAGTTTGAGGGCATTCTTAGTTTTTTGCAAAAGCTGAAAGACGACGGCACCGAAAACATAAAAAAATGGGTAGAAGATTTTACAGTTACAAAAATCTGCCCTGAGTGCCACGGAGCCCGATTGAAAAAAGAATCGCTTCATTTTAAAATCGACAAAAAAAATATAGCCGAGCTTTCAGAGTTAAACATTGATGCCTTAAAAAAATGGTTTGACGGATTAGAAACCAGGCTCAATGAAAAACAAAAAGTAATTGCCGCAGAAATTCTAAAAGAGATCAGAAAACGCATCGGATTCTTGCTGGATGTTGGATTAGATTATTTGCATCTCAATCGCCCGCTACGAACCCTGAGCGGAGGAGAAGCGCAGCGCATTCGCCTGGCAACACAGATAGGTACTCAACTGGTAGGAGTGCTTTATATTTTGGATGAACCAAGCATTGGTCTGCATGCGAGAGATAACGTGAAGCTCATTAAGGCGTTGAAAGATTTGCGCGATTTGGGCAATTCCGTAATTGTAGTTGAGCACGATAAAGAAATGATGCTCGAGTGCGATTATCTCGTTGATGTTGGCCCGGGCGCTGGCCGGCATGGCGGCAATATCGTAGCTGAAGGCGCACCCAAAGAATTTTTAAAAAACAAAAGCACTACGTCAAAATATTTGAATGGTGAACTTGCTATCCGTTATTCAAAACAAAGACGAAAGGGAAGCGGAGAAACACTTTCGTTGCTTGGAGCTACGGGCAACAACTTGAAAAATGTTGATTTAGAAATTCCGCTTGGCACACTTACCTGTATTACCGGGGTGAGCGGGAGCGGAAAATCAACTCTGATTCACGAGACACTTTTCCCCATTTTAAATCAACATTTTTTTAATTCAAGAACAGAACCGCTTCCTTATAAAAAGATCGATGGACTAAAACTTATCGATAAGGTTATCGAAGTTGATCAATCGCCAATTGGGAGAACGCCACGCTCTAATCCGGCCACATACACCGGAGCGTTCACAGACATCCGAGATCTGTTTGCTCAAATGCCAGAGGCAAAAATCAGAGGTTATAAAACGGGTCGATTTTCTTTCAATGTAAAGGGTGGGCGGTGTGAGACTTGCGAAGGTGCTGGCTTGCGTTTGATTGAAATGGAATTTTTGCCTGACGTGTATGTGCCCTGTGAAACATGCAAGGCCAAACGCTATAACCGCGAAACGCTGGAGGTGAGATTCAAAGGAAAATCAATTAGCGATGTGCTTGATATGACGGTGGAGGAAGCCGTCACTTTCTTTGAGAACCAACCCAAGATTTTGCGCAAGATCGAAACGCTTAATGAAGTCGGCTTGGGTTACATTTCGCTTGGGCAGCACGCCACAACACTTTCAGGTGGCGAAGCACAACGAGTTAAACTTGCTACGGAGTTGAGTAAACGCGATACAGGAAAAACATTATACATACTTGATGAGCCGACAACTGGTCTTCACTTTCAAGACATCAGCCATTTGCTGGATGTGTTGCAAAAACTGGTAAATAAAGGCAATACAGTTTTGGTAATTGAGCACAACATGGACGTCATCAAATCGGCCGACCACGTTATCGACCTTGGCCCCGAGGGTGGTGCGAAAGGCGGAAAAATTATTGCTATAGGCACACCCGAAGAAGTTTCTAAAAACCCTGCCGGATACACAGGAAAGTTTTTGAAGAAAGAGCTCTAACCCTTTCTATTCTTCCTCATCATCTCCTGGAACCCTTGCTTCCTTGAGAAGGCAGTGAGCGCCATCACGATTCGTTTCGTTTTTGTCTGCATGGTTTTCGCATCGTCAATCCATTTGCTGAAGTAGCGCTGATGAGCGCCGGGCAAAGTTTTGAAAAACTTCATTGCGTCGGGATCTTCCTTTAGACATTTCATAAAGTCAGCCGAAGGTTCAATCTGTCGTACATCCAGTTCTATCTCTACGGTCAACTTATCGCCCATGCGCTTGCCAATAGCTTTTCTGATTTTCGCATTCAAGGGCATAATGAAGCCACCTTCGCCCATTGGCAGAATGGCGGTTTTTTCAAGCGAGAAATTATCCAGTTTCCCTTTCACCCGGTAAGAGACTTTTACGCCTGGGTTTATTTTTTTTGCCTGAGCTGCACTAATTTCAATATATGTCCAGCCGGTCTTTTCACCCTGTT
>JABDGP010000059.1:17689-17763 GCA_013285945.1 Bacteroidota bacterium
CCATTCTGCCAATGGGCGAAGGTGGTAAACTTAATCATCTTTCAAATCTACAAATGAGACCCCATAAAAATTGT
>JABDGP010000060.1 GCA_013285945.1 Bacteroidota bacterium
TTCTTTGCAAATCTCGTTGGTCGATAGTCTCGGGAACCCGGTACCTGGAGCCACGGTCGGGCTCTATTCGACGTATCCGAATTTCTCCTACTTTATAAATAGTGTAAGCATGCTTAGTGAAGTATCTGATGCAACCGGAAATGTGACTTTTAAAAATCTATCTGGCAATATGTATTTTTGGTTTGCCTCCAAAAACTGTATTAGTAATGGCTATCCTATCAATGACTCTCATAATTATGAATCAGCTCCTTTAAAAGCCCATTCTGTCAATACAGCAAAGTCAGTACTTAAAAGTACGGGCACTATACTAGTAATTAATAATTCGACTAACGGGTATGTAGTCCGCGGTGGTGGGGCTTACCCCTTCAATGTGAGTGCTTCGGGTGGCCCTACTTCCTGGCTTGTAACGAATTACCCGATAGGTCAGTATACTATTACCGCAACCCAAACTAGCGGGTATGTAGGTAATCCAATCGTCAGGAATTTCAATGGAATTTTAAGTTGCGGGGATACCCTGAAATTTATTTTTCCAAATTAGGGTACTATTCTTATAATTTAGTCTACGCCAACAAACTCCCAATCCCAAAAAGTAAAACAAACAACAGTGTTGATAGTGCCATTTGTTTCAGGAATGGATCAAGTTTTTCAGACGGCAACCTACCAACAGATCTGCCATTGATAATGAGAAGCGGTGCTGAGAGAAGAAAAAGAAACTGCACCGGCGATTTATAATTAAGGATTACAAAAATCAGGGCACAAAGAATCCCGCCCAAGAGTAATACCCAATGGTACTGAACAGCCTTCTCTCTCCCTATCCTAACAGGAATTGAAAATTTCCCAGCCTGACGATCAGATTCAATGTCACGGATGTTATTAATGTTAAGTACGGCGATAGAAAACAATCCGCAGCTAAGCGCCGGCAACAATTGCAAAGGAGAAAATGCCTTCGTGAATAAATACTGAGAGCCCATGACTCCCACCAAGCCAAAGAAAATTAATACAGAGAGATCACCAAGGCCGATATAACCGTATGGTTTTTTTCCAACCGTGTACGCGATCGCTGCAACAATGGAAAGTACGCCCAACCCAAGGAAGAACAGGATTGATTTTAACTCAAGACCAAAAGCAGTGTAGAGCAACGTCATTCCACTTACTAAACAAAGCCCTACAAAAATGAAAATCGCGTTTTTCATCTGCAGGGCCGAGATCGCTCCCGATTGCACGGCACGCTGTGGGCCTTTCCTACCAGCGTGATCAGCGCCATTTACGGTGTCGCCATAGTCGTTAGAAAGATTAGAGAGTATCTGCAGGAAAATGGTAGTGCTGCAACACAGAAAAAAAATCAAGCCGTTAAACTTGGATTGCAAAGCCGCCAAAAAACCACCCATGCCGATGCATGAAAGAGAAAGAGGCAGTGTACGAAGTCGAAATGCCGAAAGCCAAACTTTCATAAAGGTTCAGTTAATCATTATAAGTTATTCGATCGTAAATATCGCAACTATTAACAATTAACTATAAACTGGCGACGGTTAATGCGTGACCGCATCTATGATTTGTTGATCTAAAGGCTGCACGCTGGAGTTGAAGAAAATCACTTTAGTTCCGTCTTCGCTGACAAAATATTTGGCAAAATTCCAATCGGGTTTATGCCCTGTCTTGGCTTGCAGCCATTGATAAAGCGGATGCTGCTCTCTCCCTTTAACAGATACTTTCTCGAACATCTGAAACTTTACGCCATAATTCCTTTCACAGAATTCAGCAATCTCGGTGCTGCTGCCTGGCTCTTGCCATAAGAAATTATTAGCCGGAAAACCAAGGACAGTTACCTGGTTTCCATATTGCTCGTGCAGTTTTTCCAAGCCGGCATACTGAGGAGTTTTTCCACACTTGGAAGCCGTATTGACAATCAACAGCTTCTTCCCTTTGTATTGGCTAAAGTCGATCTCTTTGCCATCAAGGGATTTCACTTTAAAATCATAAATCGAACCAGTAGCCGGTTTCCCGGCTCCCGGCGATTGATCTGTCAAAAAAGATACGATACCCATGATTGCCAATGCAACAATAATTAATCCTATCGTTTTCTTAAAGTTCATCTGTGATCTGCTTATCCAGCGGCTTCACTTTAGAGTTGAAAAACTTTACTGTGCCATCGGGCTTTATTAAATACTTGCAAAAATTCCAGGTTGGCTCCTGACCAGTCTTTTCTTTCAGCCATGCATATAAAGGATGCTGGTCTTCTCCCTTCACTGATAACTTCTCAAACATTTGAAAAGTAACTCCGTAATTCTTCTTGCAAAATTCGCCAATCTCCACATTCGTGCCGGGCTCTTGCGCGCCAAAGTTATTAGCCGGGAAACCAAGGATAGTTACTTTGCTGCCATACGTTTCATGCAATTTCTGCAATTCCGCGTATTGCGGAGTATAACCACATTTGGAAGCGGTATTTACAATTAAAAGTGTCTTCCCTTTGTACTGGGAGAAATCAACCTGTTTCCCTTCAAGGGAATTCATTTTGAAATCGTAGAACGAGCCCGGTGTGATTAATGCCACCATCATTATCGATAAAATCAGAGTCTTCATATTTAATTTAGATTATTATGTAAAGTTAATAGAAATAGGCCGCTCTCTGTTCGCCATTAAAAATATCTTACAGCCATTGATCCAATGTTATCGGTCAAAATTGCAAATAGAAGCTTTGAGAAATTTCATTTGGAGGCGCATCCGCTAAAGTCAACTAATATGCCACCGGTGGCCTGCCCGTCCAGCGTTTAAAGGCTCGCGAAAATGCACTCATTTCATTATATCCAAGCATATTGGATATTTCCTTTATCTGATAATCCCCCGATTTAAGGTAATGCTCAGCCAGCGATCTTCGTACAGCATCTGCTAATTGCTGAAATGTGACTCCCTCATCCTGAAGTTTTCGTTGCAAGCTCCTGGCGCTGATATTAAAATTTGCTGCTACTTCCTCAAGTGATAAAATTCCCAAGTACCCGTTTTTCATTAAATAGTTTTGCACGCGCTTTTTCAGGTCGCTTTTCACTTTCGTCTCATCCTTGGTCGTTTGCAGTTTCTGCAGCAAATGATTTTGCAATTCATAATTGGCGGCGAGTATTGGTTCGTTCCAGTAGCTCAATTTAAATTCCAGTACGCATTCATTGCTATTAACAGGCCTGCATCTGAATACCCTTTCATATTCTGAAATATCTTCCTTCTTAAAGGGGAGCTTTACCGAGTTAGGTTTTATTTTCTCTAACAAAAGCCCGTCAAGTTCGTGAATCACAAAGACCGTTAACAAGTCCCGCATCTGCAGATATTCGAAATCGGGTTCTTTTACTTTTGAAGTTGCATTCAAGCTAACTACAAATGTTTGCCGTTTTTGAGATATCTCCATTTGAAAGAGGTCGGTAAGTAAAGGAATCAATGCGGCTCCATGTGTCAGCGCCTCGCCTACTGTATTGCTGAGTTTGATAATTTCGCCAACAATACCGAGTGCCGCAAGCTGCATAGACTCTCCAAAGTGCAGGCCAAATAGATGATCATTACTCAGGTGACTTGCATTTCGCCATAAGTCATTGAATTGCTTCGGGGTGATCGCCGGATGCGACCCATTCCTGAGGGCTTTCAAATCCAGATTAGAAAGCCGGCACAGTTTCTCTATTGAAATATCACGCATGGCGGCATAAGCCAGCATGCTCAGTGCAAAACGTTTTTGATGTTCATCCATTTATCAAATGTAAAATACCTGACCCACCATAAATACAGCTTGTCGCAAAATGACAACTCATTGACGTGTAAAGATAATCAGTGCGCGCCCACTCACTTCTACTTTTGATCCATAATCAAACAACAATTTTATGATACCATTAAAAAACGTACTACTTATCAACGGAGTAAGTTCCGGGGCAACGGGTTTGGGATTGATTACACTCTCTCGATTTTTTGCCGAGCTCTTTCAAGTCAGGTCATCAGCTGTATTCACAGAAGTCGGCGTGTTCCTTGTTGTCTTTTCCTTGTTCGTTATTTTTCAGGGAACGCGAAGTGTGATCAGAGCTAAGTCGGTTCAAGTCATCATTGCGCTCGACATTCTCTGGGTAATTGCAAGCTTCATCACCGCGATCGCAATGAAAAGTGAAATATCACCGATAGGGGTTTTCATGATCATCGCAGTGGCACTGTGGGTAGCCGCAATGGCATACCTACAAACTAAAGGTCTAAAACAATCAACCAACTAAAAATAAACAATTATGAAAAAAATCATCTTATCATTTGTCGCAGCAGTAAGTGTTTTGGCTTCATTCGGTCAATCAACAAAAGTTGAACCTGTCATTTCCGACCCGGCGTCCGTAGTAAAAGAATTTCTGGATGGAGTTCGTTACAAGGAACACAACAAGGTCGTTGCGATGCTTCACCCGGAAGTAATGTGGATTCAACCGGGCAGTAACAGACTGTCGGGATTCAAGAAATCAAGAGAAGAGGTACTGAACATGGGCAAAACCATGGGCGAGATCACTGAAAAAACAATCCAGTTAGCCGAAATAAAATTTCTCAGCGCAACCGGCAATAGCGTTGCGTGTCTTTTATATTGGAAAGGAAAGTTGCACGACGGCACTGACTTAAGTGTTGAAAATATCGACGTGTACACAGTTGAAAATGGAAAGATCATCAGTGCAAGAGTCTACTCGTCAGATATTGAACAAGAAAATGCTTTCTGGGGAAAGTAAGAGCTAAAGTTCTAAACCTTGGAGCCAGGTCGTGCAAATGATCTGGCTCTTTTGTTTGCAATGTGTACTATGTCCTAAGGTTTTCCCATTTGCCGTTTGTTTTCTAAGTTATTCACTAAGAGTTATTGAATTTTCTTATTTCTTAAAGAATAAAGAAGCAACCTTCTCAATATCAAAGGCGGCCCCTTCTTGCCCATTGGCTAAAAATGCAATAACTACATCATCATCAGGGTAAATCAATAGATGAGAACTGTTGCTGAACCCGTCACCGGAATGATGCCAATACCGATGTCCATTTTTGTCCACACCAACGTACCAGCCCAAGCCATAACCCGTCTCTTTGCCATCTGAAGTCTTTTGAGATGTAAAGAGTAGTTGCTTTACTTCGTCTGGCTGTCGGAACATGGCTTGTCCAAACTTTACTAAATCATTAGCTGTGGACAATAAACCTCCACCCGCATACATGAAGCTCACATCTCCAAATTCATTTTCCTGTCCGGTGGCGTCATAAAATTTACTTCGATTAGGAATTTCTTTGGTGACGTCATAGCCGCAAGTATTACGCAAGTGAAGTGGCACGAAGATATTCTCATTCATATAAGTTAGATAATTTTTATGACTTATGTTTTCAATAACAGCTCCGAGCACTCTCCAACCAAACGTGGAGTAATAAAACTTTGCCCCCGGTTTAAACAGAAGAGTGTCATCTTGAAAGACTTTCAAAGCCTGAATCGAATTATCATAATGTTCGTGATGAACATAGTCAGTCATACTAACGTAATCCCGAAATCCGGCCAAATGTCCTGCTAACTGCCGAGCAGTGAACGAATACTTCTTTTCCGGAAACTGTGGAAGGTATTTTTGAATATCAACATCGAGATCAAGTTTGTTCTCGACTACTAATTTCATCAAAGCCGCAGTAGTCATCGATTTTGAAATACTCGCAATCTTGAATTTTGTTGAGTCGTTCACGAGAATTTTGTTTTCGAGGTCGGCATAGCCAAATGATCTTGATAATTTTATTTTGCCCCCGACAGCTGCGCAAATCTGCATTCCAACCATTCCGTTTTCGTCTAAGAAATCCTTGCTCATTTTTTCTACGCGGCAATCCGCAGAATTACCTGAACATGGTGACTGAACTTTTCTTTTAGATACATGCGCCTGATTGCTCAGCGTGACGGTTGCTGTTAATATCCCGCGCACTTTCTTCCATTCACCAAAACTGGTTTCGCGAACGTAACATACATAGTTTTCTTTAGCGAACTGCGAGACAGCGATAGCTACAAATACTCCGGGCAAATCCATGGCGCTTCCCTTTAAGATTTGTCGAACTTCTTTTTTACCATCTCTTACAACCGTGTCGTTCTTTATTTTGGTCGGGTTCTTTTGAATAAAATCACGGTAGCCATCGGCAATAGTTATTCGATCTGCTTTAGTGAGTATTTGCTCAACCGTAATGAAAAAAGGTTTCGACACCACCAAATTCAATTGAGAAAGATCGAAGTCAAGCCACCCGTTCCTCATAATCGACTCAGCAACAATACTTTTTTGCAAGAGGTCTTTGCCTGGTGACCCCGTGAGACTATCAACCTCGTTGAGCCTCAATCTGTATTTGAAAGACTTCAGGTTATTTTTGAAAATGCGAAGGCTGGCTTTCGTTACGTAAACCGGAAACTGTAATTCTTTTTTGTATTGAGGTCCTCTATTTTCTATCAAGAGAGAATTAGATCGCCCGGCATACGTGGTGTCGGTGGTGATGATTCCACCTTTAAATTCACTGTTGCCTAGTTCAAAAACCTTATTCATTGTTTTCTGTCCATACACCACAGTCTCATTGAGCACTGTGTTTTTTTCCCATAAGTAGATAACTGTGGTTTTCTTCGTAAGTGTCTGTACTGGAATAGCTCGCTTGCCAAATCCCAGAGCTGAGAATAAAAGTGTATCTGATGAATGCTTCGCTGGGATCAGGATTGAAAAGCTTCCATCCTGATTTGAAAGTGTGCCCACATCTGTTTTCGGAATGCCAATATTGGCGTAAGCGACAGGTTCTTTTGAATCCCTGTTTAAGATTTTTCCATTTATCTCTGTTTGGCCAAACGAGATACTACCATAGAAGCAGTGAAAAATAATTAAAGAGTATTTGGCATTATTCATCTACATCTTTTCAGGAACATGTATCCCCAGAAGAAGCATCGATTTCTTCAATACATTGGCTACTACATGCGAAAACGCTATCCTGAATTTCAATTTCACCGGATCGCTCTCGTTGAATATGGGTATCGATTGATAAAACTGATTGTATTCCTTGGCGAGGTCGAAAGCAAAATTGGCAATCAATGCCGGTGAATATTCCCGTGCGGCTTCGTTCAGTTTGTGGATGTAATTATTAATCATCCCAATCCCTTCACGTTCGGATGGCTCCAAAACATTGACCAAGCCCAGATCAGCATCTGAGGGTGTGATGTTCATCTCGTTTGCCTTGCGGATGATCGCGCGAATGCGTGCATGTGTGTATTGAATGAACGGGCCAGTATGTCCTTGCAGTTGAATGGATTCACTAGGATCGAACAACATTCGTTTCTTCGGATCGACTTTCAATAAGAAGAATTTCAACGCCCCAAGTCCGATCATTTCTGATAGCGCTTTAATCTGCGCATCTGTTGCATCTTCAATCTTGCCCAACTCACGCGTTTGCTTTTCAGCTTCGTCCACCATCTCCTGCATCAGGTCATCAGCATCTACTACTGTTCCCTCACGGGATTTCATCTTGCCCGTAGGAAGGTCAACCATTCCATAAGAAAGGTGATGGCATTTTTCAGCCCACGCATAGCCGAGTTTTTTCAAGATCAGGAATAATACTTTAAAGTGATACTCTTGCTCATTGCCTACCGTATAAACCTGTCCTTCAATTTTCGGGAAATCGCGGAAACGTAAAATAGCGGTGCCGATATCTTGCGTCATATACACCGAAGTGCCATCTGCTCGCAGTAAGACTTTTTGATCCAACCCATCAGCGGCAAGGTCAACCCACACTGAGCCATCTTCTTTTTTGAAAAACACCCCGCTCTCAACTCCACGCATCACTTCTTCTTTCCCGAGCAAATACGTATTCGATTCGTAATACAGTTTCTCAAAGTCGACTCCCATGCGTTTGTAGGTAGACTCGAAGCCTTCGTACACCCAGCCATTCATTGTCTTCCATAGCTGCACAGTTTCAGCGTCTTTGGCTTCCCACTTGAGCAACATCTCTACCGCCAACATCATGATGGGTGCTTTCTTCTCAGCTTCGGCATCACTAGCACCCTTCTCTATCAGCTCCTTCATCTGAGCTTTGTAGTTCTTGTCGAACTCTACATAATACTTTCCAACCAACTTATCGCCTTTCAATCCAGCGCTCTGCGGAGTCTCGCCATTGCCAAACAATTTCCACGCAGCCATACTCTTACATATATGAATGCCGCGGTCGTTGATGATCTGCACTTTGTGAACGGTATACCCAAGCGCCTTGTAAATCTCAGCAACGGAGTATCCAAGGAAGTTATTTCTTAAGTGACCCAAGTGCAACGGCTTGTTTGTATTGGGTGAAGAATACTCCACCATAACTTCTTTTCCATTGCTGGCCAGTGTCCCAAAATTCTTGTCAGCAAAAATCGAACGAAATACTTCTGCCCACACTTTATCGGCAATCACGAGGTTCAAAAATCCTTTCACAACATTGAAGCGGCTCACCACGCCAGAGTTGGCAACAAGGTGCTCGCCAATCAGGCGCGCCGTTTCCTCCGGACCTTTTTTCGAAATCTTGGCAATCGGAAAACAAACCAATGTATGCGAACCCTCAAACTCTTTATTAGTAGGCTGGATTAGCAGTTGCTCTACTTGCTGACTGAAGAGCGCGTTGACAGCTTGCTGTATAGCGGAACGTAGTTGAGAATCTAAATTCATTATATGGACATAAGTAGCAAGACATAAGACGGAAGACTTAAGTAGTGAGACACGACATTTGCATTTATCTAACTACTTACATCTTGCGTCTTACGTCTAAAGATCAAGTATATAAGCAAACATCAAAGGTGCCACGATAGTCGCATCGCTTTCTACTATAAACTTCGGAGTATCTATGCTCAGTTTTCCCCACGTGATTTTCTCGTTAGGTACTGCACCCGAATACGAACCGTAGCTTGTTGTACTGTCGCTGATCTGGCAGAAGTAACTCCAGAACGGCACGCCATCGCGCTCCAAATCCTGGTGCAACATCGGCACTACACATATCGGGAAGTCGCCTGCTATACCACCGCCAATCTGGAAGAAGCCGATGCCATATTCGCCAGCGTTGTTAGTGTACCAGTCCGCCAGCCACACCATATATTCAATGCCCGACTTCATTGTCGAAGCTTTCAACTCGCCCGTCAATACATAAGAAGCAAAAATATTTCCCATCGTAGAGTCTTCCCAGCCCGGCACCACCATCGGCATATTCTTTTCGGCTGCGGCAATCATCCAGCTGTTCTTTGGGTCGATCTCATAATATTGTTTCAGGTCACCACTGTTGATCATGCGGAACATGAACTCATGCGGAAACAACCGCTCGCCTTTGTCTTCGGCATCCTTCCACACCTTAAATAAATGCTTTTGCAGTCTGCGGAAAGCCTCTTCTTCAGGAATGCAGGTATCAGTAACGCGGTTCAAATGCTTTTGCAGCAAATCCCACTCTTGTTCGGGAGTCAGATCGCGGTAATTAGGAATCCTTCTATAATGAGAGTGCGCCACCAGGTTCATGATATCTTCCTCAAGGTTGGCACCGGTACACGAAATAATGTGCACTTTGTTCTGGCGGATCATCTCGGCAAAGCTGATGCCCAGTTCGCCCGTGCTCATGGCACCGGCCAGTGACACCAGCATTTTCTTGCCATCGGCAATGTGTTTTTTATAGGCTTTGGATGCATCTACCAGCGCGGCCGCGTTGAAGTGCAGGTAATTCCTTTCAATGAAAGCGGAAATGGGGCGGTTGCTCATATTCGTAGTGGAAATTTTGGTGCGAAAATAAGGGAAATAGTTGTTAGTTGGTGGTGGTTCGTTGTTAGGTTTTGGGCTAGACCTTCGAAGCTTTAACCCAGAAGAGCGTGGCCTTAGCGCCTCGAGTCGCGTCAGGCACCTGCAGACAAATACGCCTCGGAGAGTTGGTGAGTCGGGAAAAAGTAATTTGGTCCCAGCGAGCGAAACTGTCACTGAAAGCTCCTCTTCATGCCACTTATTAAAGGTTACCCTGCTGCGCGATCTTTGATTACTGACCAAGGCACATACTCCAAGTATTTGTTCCCAGAAATGGGTTAGTTAATATTCCATTCTTCCATAAAGCAGTACTATAACCATTACTTGAATCAGGGCCTATTAGCAATGCGATATAAACGTCTCCGGTCGTTGACAAGGCCATTGCGAAACTAGAAGAGTTAAATGGGCCACTATATAATGAACTCGGAGCGCCATTTTTCCAATATGTTGCAACAGTATTGACACCTCCAGTTGCATATATATCATTGTTTACCACCCTGATTGCAGATAAATATGAGTCGGTCGTGCCATCCGACAAAGAAACTGCCACTCCGTTCTTCCAATATTTTGCAACACGAATATTTGACGCATTCACTTCTTCTCCTGCAGCATAAACATCACCATTGGATACAACAATCGAATTAACACCTGAATTATTGGTTGACAAAGTAGTGAGTACTCCATTTTTCCAGAAAACTGCGTTGTTATTAACATTTCCGCCAACATAAACATCAGTTCCAGAAACGAAAATATCGGTCGCAAAACCACTTTTACCTGAATATGAGGTAGAAGTAGTATCTGAAAGGACAACTCCTTTCCCGTTTTTCCAGTATTTGGCAAAAAACTCGCCTTTAGCGGTTTGTTCCCAACCAGCAGCAAACACGTCACTTCCTGAAATAAAAATAGCTGACGGACCAGCAAATTGAGTAGTTGCCCCGGCATCTAACAAAGTTATATTTCCATTTTTTGATATTGCTCCTTGGTCTTTGTTACTTGAGATTGAAACAGAAGAAGTAATATAAACATCAGGGCCTGAAACAGCTATCGCGCCCGCTCCATTCACTCCTGTGATATTAAAGGGATTGCCATTCTTCCAATAAGCATAATAGGAAGCTCCACCCTTGTTCACCCCAAGGAGATAGAGATCAGGATCAACTATAAAGCTTGATGAACTAGTCGCTGTTACACCGTTCAAGGTAACTGTAATTGTACCATTCGTAGAGCCCACAGGTACAATCGCTGTAATACTCGATCCTGTAGAAGCAATAACAGTTGCGGTAGTACCATTGAACTTGACCAAATTATTACCTGGGGTAACACTGAAGTTTGAGCCAGTAATAAGCACAGTTGTTCCCGTCACGCCGTTAGACGGAGTGAACGAAGTAATTGTCGCACTAGGCGCATGATTCTCTTTGCTACATGAAGAAAGAAGGAAGATTACGATACTAAAACATAAACAAGCCAATAAATTAATTTGCAAACGTTTAGTATACTTTTCGATGAAAGCAGAAATAGGATGATTGCTCATATTCGTGGTGGAAATTTTGGTGCGAAAATAAGTGAAATAGTTGTTAGTTGGTGGTTGTTCGTTGTTAGGATTTTTGGGCGTGCCCATCGTGCCTCGGGTCGCGCTATCCGCTGCAAGTCCGGCCACCCGCATGCCGGCCCACTTCGGGCTTTCCGCAACTACCGCTCACGCGCTGAGGCGCGGAGTTTATGTTACGTTTTCAAGGGCGCAACTCGAATCCTTGGCCGGAAATCATTAATTTTAAAATTCAAACTGTGAACTCTTCTAGGGCAGATCGATCATGAAATATCGGTTAAAGGACTTTCATAGAAATATTTCAGACTCTGATCTATTGGGCGACTTGAAAACTGTGGCAGAAAAATTGGGGACAAACAAACTCTCATCTCGCGAGTATAATGACAATGGTGGAAAATATACATCGGGGACAATAGCAGCAAGATTTGGAAGTTGGAATATTGCCTTAGAGATGGCGGAACTGAGCTTGGTACATCAACGGGAAGTTTCAAAGGAAGAATTGCTTGAGAATTTAGAACATGTTTGGATAAGTATAGGGCGACAACCTGTCTTCAGGGACATGAGAAGTCCAATTTCAAAATACTCCGCTCATCAATACGTGGTAAAATTTGGGGCGTGGAGAAAGGGACTTGAGGCGTTTGTGGAATACATTAACTCAGACTATACAAAAGAAGAAAATGTTCCAGTGACAATTTTAAAAACTGAGGAGGCTTTCAAACATAAGACTAGGAGATTCCCAAGTGAAAGATTGAAAGTTCAAGTATTAATGAGGGACGGAAATAAATGCAGACTTTGTGGAGCTACTCTCATCGGAGACAGTATTAATTTTGACCACATTACACCTTGGTCAAAGGGAGGAGAAACAACATTGGAAAATTTACAGATACTTTGTAACAATCATAATCTTGCCAAGGGGAATTTGGAATACCCAAAATGATCGGATGAAAGAAAGGCGGCCACTAACAAAATGTTGGGTGCAGTCACCACCGTCCCTGCCTCCGGTCGGTGTTGTCACCGACCCAAACCGTAGTGAAAGAGGCTGGTTGGTGATAACACCAACAGCGAGCAAGGTTATTGGTTCTTAGACGGCCCTGGTTCTATGACCATTTCTGAAAGCCTCTGGCGAAACACCGTAAGCCGCCTTAAATGCGCGGCAGAATGCACTGGTGTTTTCAAATCCGCTTTGCAATGTAATATCGCTCACCTGGTCTTTATCTCTGGTCAGGCGGTCGGCTGCATGCTGAAGTCTCAGTCTCATCAGGTATTGATGAGGGGTGCAATGAAACACCAACTTGAATTGACGGATCAACTGTGGCATCGACAGACAGGCAGCAGAACTGATTGTATCAATATCAAGCTTATTCATGAAAGAAGAATGAAGAACATCTTTCGCTGAACACAATCTTTTATAAACTTCCGTTTTGGTGCTTTGCTTAACGGCACTCACACGCATGGCCTGGTGCGCTTCCATGTTGTGAACATGAATGAGCTGGCGTAACAGATAAAGCAGGTGTTCACTGATTTCATCGGCATCATAACCGTTCTTCTCCAAAACCGATAGCAGTGTAACTAGCCTTGATTGAAGGGCACTATCTATGTTGTGCAGAGTTTGAAAGAATTCCGGAGTCCCTGTGTCGGTGACAAAAGGATTATCGAGCGATGTCTCTTCGCTAGCTCTGCAATCGTAGAATACTCTCGCAGCAAATTCTCTTTTAAAGAAGATAGAAAACACCCGCGCCTGGTTAACACGACAGGAATAGGACTGATTATCATTCAGGATAAGAAATTGCCCTGGCCTCACCACAAGATTTCGTCTTCCAATGCCATACCATTCCTCCCCACTCAAAGTAGTCTTGATAGATAAGCAACCCACGTGGTCATCGCAACCGCCTGCTTGTGCATTGGTGTTGAATATCACATTGCTTTTTCTGAAGCGATTGAAGTGCAATTGCTCGTCAAATCCTGGTTTGCTATGATCTGGCAAAGACGTGAAATACATATGACGTTAAAAAACGAAAAGATACAGTTTTTGTTTTTGAGAATTTTGGCACATCACTACAAAGTGCTGATCGCGTATAATTGCAACAAATCAGAAACAACTTAAATACTATACATCATGGAATGGATGAAAGCGAATCTCGACCGTACTTTTCTACTGCGTTTTGGCCTTATGGTGACTATGATCATGCATGGCATTCCCTCCTTTGTGGATGGTGGCGTCATTGACTTTGGTCATGCGCTTGACGAGGTGTTTGGATTCGGGGTGATGGGGATTCCCTTGGCGATTCTGGTGAAGTTGATTCACGTATTAAGCATCCCTGCACTATTCTTTAATAAATACCTGAGGCCACTCGCCCTACTCAACATTATCATCTTCATCATGGGTATTGTGTTGATTCACTGGAAACACGGATGGTACGTGGTGGGCGGCGGAAGTGAAGGCGTTGAATTCAATGTCCTGCTGATTTTCGCCTTTTCAATCTTTATTTTCCCAAATGGGTTAGTCAATTCCAGGAGTAAAGAAGTGGCCTGATGTGTCGCAAGGTATTCAGCATAGCTGTGTTAATGATCTCTTTCCTTTGAACTTGCCTTTGGTCGGTGTTGTCACCGACCCAACCGAAGTGAAAGAAGCTGTTTGGAGGTAACACCAACCACGAGCAAATGATCTCTTTCCTTTGAACTGTTTTGCCTTTGGCCGGTGTTGTCACCGACCCAACCGAAGTGAAAGAGGCTGGTTGGCGTTAACACCAACCACGAGCAAATGATCTCTTTCCTTTGAACTGTTTTGCCCACGGTCGGTGTTGTCACCGACCCAACCGAAGTGAAAGAAGCTGGTTGGTGATAACACCAACCACGAGCAAGTCAAGTCCAGGAGCCAAGAAGTGGCCTAAAGTGTGTCGTAAGGTATTCAGCACAGCTTTGTTGTTGATCTCTTTCCTTTGAACCGTAAACCAGAAGAAAGCTTGACGTGAACCTTGCCTTTGGTCGGTGTTGTCACCGACCAACCGAAAGCTGGTTGGTGATAACACCAACCACGAGCAAAAACGTGAAATAACTGTCGGATACGGTATCTTCGTCAAGTGAATTAATTATCACCTGATGGATTCATTCAAAACGAAACAAAAACAGGTCAAGATTTTAGCTGTCATTATTATTATAATCCTGATTAGTGTTGTAGTTGGTTATTATGTGGCGCATCGCGAAGATGAAAAGGTTCAGACTCCCCCTTTGGAAAATAAACGTGATAAAGATTCTGTATCGCACGTCAATCCTGAAGTGATACCGGCTGAGATGGGTGCAAAGCCTGAGATAAACCTGAAAGACGGATCTATAAAAATCGTAGAGGAGTTTATCAAGTTGAATGCGAAAAACCCCGCGACTTTTAAATTTCAGGAATGGTCAGAAGTTTCAATTGAAGGAGGATATTGGAAAGTAAGATGCAAATACAGCGGCGTCAGCTCCTTCAACGCTGAAGTCACCACAAACGCATGGTTCTATATTAAAAAAAACAAAGTGGTGTACACCAAGATTATCTCAAAGATTTAAGGCTTTTATTTTCGACGCAAAGTCACAAAGGAATACACGCTAAGCTCGCAAAGAAAATCTTGCCATGTAGGTGTTGTCACCGACCAAACTGTAGTGAAAGAGGCTGGTTAGTGATAACACCAACCACGAGCAGAACCACTAGAAGAAGTGGTGTACACTAAGATTATCTCAACGTTCTGATCACCTACCTAAAAATAAAATACAACGATGCGCAAATGCAGATGGATGCAATGATCGATCGCAGGATGATGGCTTTCAGATTTCCCATTTCATAAAACATACTAGTAAAAAAAATAGAAAGCGATAAGGGGCCCCAGATATAAATAAATTGAATCTTATTGATCAGCGTAGCAAGTAAGCCGGTAAAAGAAACTCCGATGATCAAGCGAGTGCAGAAAGCAATAAATATTATTAAGGCAGCATACTGAAAGCGTTGACGGTCTTCCAAATTAGCAGTCAGGAAATAAACTGCAACACCCAATAGAATAATCAGGAAATAATCACCCCCGGAAACTTGTCGAAACAAATGTTTTATTGAATCCATTCGTCTTTACACTCACATTTTTTAAATACAAACAAGGCTAATCAAAACTCAAGCAAATTTCTTGTCATTCTACCGGCCCCAATAATTAAACCTGCTACAACAAATAATATAAAAAGATCACCACCCTTGGTAAATGATACTTTTCGTCTGGGGTGCGCAGCTACTCCGTTTACTTGCGTATTTAATAAGTAAATATCCAGGATTATCCGGGGCTTTGCCAAAAACTCTCTTTGTATCATCGAAAGAGTCATTGAACCTTTTGCCGCATAGCCTTCGGCCTCCATTCCTTTTTGTCGGGCTAGGTAGATGGCTCTCTCCAAATGAAAATATTGTGATACGATAAGGATGGTTTCATTGCCCTTCAATTGCTGTCGCATCCGGAGTATGCTATCGAAGGTTCTAAATCCATCAAAGTCTTCTGAAATAAGTTTCTCTTTGACACCCGCTTTAATCAAATCTCTTTTCATGTCCTCCGGTTCATTGTATTCACCATGACGATCGCCCGAAATTAAAATCGATTTTACTCTTCCACTCTTATAAAGCTCAACCACCGAGGCAATCCTGGATTTATAATATAGGTTTTCATGTTCTTTCTTACCGAGAGGATCAATAAATTTAGAAGTACCCAGAAGTAAGATATGATACTTGGTCTTAGGCAACTCGTCTATTGAAGAGAAGATAGAGGGAGTGGTGACCGAATGAGTTAGAATGAGACAAAACAAACCGGTCTCAATAAATAATACGATCAGGTTGGCAAGATTTCTAAAAGTCCATATCGCCCCTTCCGAATAAAATCCTCTCTCTCCTTGTGGTAAATATTTCTTTAATACCCTGTCATTCAACGTGTAGATAATTACAGAAAAGCAGAGTACGGTAGTTAGCAACAAAAAATTCCAGTCGTCACAGAAACGAAATAAAGGGGTGATGTTTCCTTTCACCTGGTGGAGTGTATCCAACGCGCCATTCAGGCGTTGAGGCAGAATAAATAAAAAAATAATAATCGCACCGGCTATCAACCACAGGCTTATGATAAACAAGAATCGCAAAGCCGGAGCCGATTCATTCGCCGGAACTGATTCGTTCTCCGGCGCCGATTTTTTATTCGGTCCCTTCTTCGCCATTTATTTGAGAACGCTTAAGACAAAGTTTATAAAGAATCTACTTTTTATTTGGGTCAGGGTTTTGAGTTAAAGTGGCAGAATAACTTTTATTCTCTTCAAGCCAATTTGTAATTCCTTTAACAACACACATCGCCACCTCATAACATCTTTTAGGCACCATTATTTTTCCGTAGGTAGGATGGTCGAAAGCATAATCACGTTTGGCAAGCTCCACGGCTTCCTTCTCATTATCCTGTAAGAGAGCTTCCAGATAAACCAAAGGCCCACGAACAGTGCGGGTCATGGCAAGATTGCGGCAGTAAACTCCATCGTAATCCGTACGAGTGCAGTATCGCTCATCCAAAACGTGTTGATCATTTTGCACCGGAGGCACTCCAATGAGGTTCTCCTGGTCGAGGATCAAGTGGGCCAACCGCATCGATTTATTCAAGTCAGGTGACATTAAAAGTCGGAGGAAGTCAAGTTTTTCAGCATATCTTTTAAGTTCATAACCACTAAACGCTCCCGGTACAAAGGCCATTGAGTAATTGTTCTGTACTGGTTTCAGGAATCCATCGGCATCTCTCTTGCCTCCTTCAGCAGCATTGTAATGAATGATTATTGTCATTGTAGGATTGGAATTGTTGATCAAATCAATCCTCTTTCGAAATTCGACAAACCGATAAAAGGAATTGAATATGGCATTCGAGTCTGATTTCAGATAGGCTTCATAATCAGCCTTGGTAACGTCACCATCATTATAATACTTTTGCAAATCCCCTTTATAATCTTTCACATACCAGTCATGAAAGGATTTACCAAGTGAGTTTTCGCCCATTCCCTTAGTCAGAAAAGCTTTAGCTCCTAATTTTTCAAGCTCCACCTTAACGATAGCGGCTGTAATATCAGCCAGATCAGCTTCATAAAAACTGATGTCCTTAGATAAACCAATGTCTGCTCCGCGCATCTTCACATATTTTTCTTCACGGATTGCCTGCGTAAAATTTTTCGCAAAGTGTCCGGGGTCAATAGCCACCAAAACTTCAGACATTTCAGTGGGGATAACATGATATTCAGCTCCCTGTTTTATAAGACCTCCACTCAATTCTTTCAAATTCTTGTGCATACCTCCATACAGGTCTTTGTGATCGCCTGTTTCGAGTCGTCTGACTAATTGAGGTACTTGTGGCCAGGAAATTGAAAATTCGTTAGTCCC
>JABDGP010000061.1 GCA_013285945.1 Bacteroidota bacterium
TGAGCAGTTCGAAGACGCCCTTCAACATGTACCTGCAAAGATGACGCTGTCTCTCGGAATAGTGGACGGAAGAAATATCTGGATCAACGACTATGCGCAATCACTTTCTATGATTGAAAAGGCAGTGGAGAAATGGTTCATCGAACTGTACCCATTGTACATCCAGTTTGATGAGCTTTCGCAACAAATCGATGTAAACAGGCAACAGGTTTTTAATAAGATCAATCCGGTTGAATCCTTCTTCCTTTTCCTTTCCTAACAAGAGATATGAAACGGGGCCGATTAAAACCGGCTTGGTGATGATGCCGAGTTGCTTGGCTTCATAAAACTCGTCGATAACTTTGGTAGAGAATAGTTTAAACTGCTGGCCCTTGCGAAACTCCGGTACAATGTAATGGTAGTTGGTATCAAACCACTTGGTCATTTCCATTGCGGTGATATCAATACCCTCTTTCTGATATCCGCGAGCCATAGCGAAGTACAGATCGAGCTCGGAGTTGTTTTTATTGAGGATAACTTCATGATACCGTTCGGGTATTGCCCCTACTGTAAGTGACATGTCAAGCACCTGATCGTAGAATGAAAAATCATTTGACGGAATCAAGTCGATACCTGTCTTCTTTTGAAGTTGCCAGTTTTCCTGTCGCAGGTTCTTCCCTACCTGCAGAAGGTTTTTGAATGTAGTCTTGCCTGACCAATACAACTCGGAGGCTTTTTTCAATTCACGTTGGCTACCAATTCGCGGATAGCCGAGGTTGTGTGTAAGCATTTGTGCTTTTGTTAAAGTTGAACAATTGTTTTAAGAGCCGCTCTTGACAGCTAAAACAGATTGCTTACACGAAATGAAATTGACAGGAAGGAAAGCAGGTGCACACTTATTATATATAGAGTGAAGTGTAAGTGTGGGATGATTCAATGCCTGACATATGCTTCATTGCGCGAAAGCAAAGTCAATACGTTGAAGGCAAGTCTCCTGGCTTTCCCAACTTTGTTCGCCTTCTCATCTCCTATTAATAGAGACAATGGCATGAATGAACAAAGCATATTCCTGTGTTAAAACAAGATGGGATTACAGTTGCGCGACAGCTCGTGATTTACACACGATTCCTTTTTAATCCTCCCGACGATCGGGAGAAACCAGCAACGGCTATGATGTTTAAGATGCAAAGAACGTACTGTTGCAAATTTAGTATAATACTTTCACTTCTTGTGTAATGAATCTTGTTAGTCGAGCGACTCTATAATGAAATTGATTCCAACTACCCAAAGCCCAACAGTCTCTGCCCAAAAAAGAGTAATGTAGTTGCTGGTAATGTTTACCGGCAATCCCAGGTTGACGTTTAAGCTTAGAAACCAGATCACAAAGCTTGCCACCATTATAATCGAAATAAACACTCGTAGTTTCTTATATTCCTTCTTCCCATGAAATCCGGCAAAAGCTGTAACGGCAGCACTTCCCCCGAAGAACCCGACAGCACTGAGATAATGTAACCACTTCACTTTATCATTGGTACATGGAAACAATACAACACCTAATAGCAGAATGCCGAGTACAATACTAAAGCTATCGCCATAAGGGTTTCTTTGTATAGCGACTTGGCTTTTGTTAGCAAACACAGCCCCATTGAAGATAAACAACATAGCAGCCATGGTGAGAAGCAATCCAAAGATCTGCGCATTGGCCATAGAAACATACGCACTGATACTATCGCGAATGCAAAAATTGGGCGGCAATGTATCATACCAACAAACAAACATAGCTATCACCACCACAAATGCGATAACGAAATAGATTATACCATTTGATCTTCTGCCTGCGGAAACTTTCTTGATCTCTTCATTAATAAGAAATGCAGCGATCGAAACAACCAATGGAATTGCCATGATAACAAGAGCACCTATTACTATTGGCCAAAAGGTAATACCCGTCTGTTTATCGGTGAGAATTAAAAGAAAAGGTATTGCCATACATATAGCAGCAACAATTCTTTCCAGCTTGGAAAAGACGATCAGCTGCCGGGCACTATTCTTTATAGTAGATAGTAGCATTGGGTGTAAATGATTACGCTTACTAAGATAATTAATTGAGCATTGTCTGGCAGCCTATAACTTATGAACTTTTACTAACTTGAAATTGATCCAAAGCAATCCGAAAAAAGAACAATAGAAGAGTTACATCCCAATGAAGAAAATAGTGTTATTCTTTTTGTTAATTAGCTCTTCTTCCATTGCTCAGGATTCAGAAGCTAAGTTCGTTCTGACACTCGATGGCCCCGAACCTGTTGTTCTGCAATTTGATGGTCTTACGGCTCAAGAGATTTCGAGGCGGGCTCTTAAATGGTTTCGAACAATTTATCAAGATCCCAACACGTCCACGGTTTCTGTTGAAAATGGCATAATCAAAGTTACCGGCTCACTTGAAAAAGCATTTGTACTCGATATAGATCTCCATCCTACTCCTTTTGATATTGAGTATTCGTTGCAACTATCTGCAGAAGAGAATAAGGCTAGAGTATTAATAGACATTGGGCACATATGGTGGCACCCATTCAGCAGAAAGGCAGATTTCACATATCGAAGATTCTTCAATCAGGATGGCCAAATAAGAAACTCATATCTCCAGCCGAAGAAGGACTTGGAAAAATCGATTAACCTGTTTATTCAAGAGTTCTATCAGGACATGAAAATCGGGGCGAACACACTAACGAGACAAACAGATGACGTTTCAAGGGTTTTCTCAATTGTTGATAAAAATGCAGAGCCTCATCACGGATTCACATCTTTTTATCAGTTCCTGACTGATAATGTTCATTACCCTGAGCAAACGAGAAGGTCGGGAGTTAATGGAAAGATGATTTTTAAGTTCGTAGTAGAACCAAATGGATCGTTGACCAATTTTGAAATTATTGAGAGCCTTTCGAAGGATTGTGATAAAGAACTTATTAGGGTTTTACGGCTTTGCCCGAATTGGATACCCGGTGAAGTGAAAGGGAAAAAAGTACGACAAGAATACAGGATGCCCTTTATTTTCAAGTTCCAATGAAGCGAGCTTTGAAATATTTAATTGCAACAAGATAATAACTGCCGTATAATCCGACAGACACAAGTTGTTATTTTTTAAAGAGCAGATAGAGAATGAATAACAACAACAACCCACCAATTACAGTCAGCGCTATTTTTGCAGAACTCCATGGTCTTTCTCCCTGAACTTCGCCCGTTCTTGCATTGACGAGAAAATGAAATATTTTTCCCTTAAATGAATAAGCACTTAAGTACACCGGTAATAACAAATGTTTAAATGTAACGCTACTGTAAGAAGTGTTGACACTGATTACCCGCTGATCATCCCCTCCTATTTGTTGACGCACTTTACTCTCCAGTGCTTTTGTCATCTCGGCTTTTGCCAGGTCAAATCCTTCCTTCAAGCCAATCTGGTATTTTTCACAGATGAATCCGCTCAAAAACTTCTCATCAAATGAGATCAGGTTTTTTAGATCCCATGGGGCTAATTTATTGACATAATTAACCGGCAAAGATTTAGAAGCACAGATCAATATGTCATCAAAAAAGAAATCAAGCTGGCCCGTTACGGGGTACCATCGGGTATTGCGCACCTGACGAGTTCGATTGACGGTGTTACCTTTTGAGTCAGTTTCCGTGTACTGCTCCTCGGTGTAATAGTAAACTCCTTGTTCTCCTACATACTGCGAAAGTGTCTGACTATCATACGTCCAGAAAGGAATGTACACACCTTTGAAACGGTCGGCCTGAATCACTGCCTTCTTGAGAGCAGAAGGTGCGAACCATAGTTTATCAATCCATTTTTGAAATTCGGATTTAGCTTTCTCCGCATCAATTAAAAACGGCAACAGCGATTTTGGTCTGATCATTTTCTCATCAACAGCATTTGCTGAAATGAGAGGCGATGTACAATACGGACAAAGTGATGATGCTATTTTAGGATCGATGGACGACGTTGCTCCGCAATTCTGACATTTAACAGCGGCTATGGTTAATTGATCCGTTTCAGTAACAGCCTTTGAAAGAAAGGTTTCATAATCCTGCTCTTCAATAGGAGTCGAGGGAGGATTAATGTCATTCATAGCTCCGCAATACTCGCATACCAAATGCGCAGTACCGGGTTTGTACTTGAGCGAAGCGCCACAGCTTTTACAAGCAAACGTAGCTGTGTTGGCAATATCCTGATCTTGAGCCATAGGTTAAGGAATTGGCGGAGGTACACTTGAAAATACCGAATTGAGTTCAGTTACCTGACCAGCGGCTAACCAACCAGTCATGCCCTGTTTCCATACCAATGAATCCTTATTGAATTGGTTTCGAGTAGCCATAGCCTGAAGTGTAGCCAAATCGAATGGACCAGATTGTTGACCGTTGACAGCAACAAAGAAACTCACGGCTACCGGAAGCGGTGGCGGAGTCGACGATGTTGAAGACTGCTGCTGCGCTGCAAATAAATTGGTCATCTGGTTTCCTACCGCGTAGCCCACTCCCATTCCAACCCCTGCTCCAGCAATACCACCTGTATTTTCAGCAGCCTTTTCTATAGCCTTAGCTGCTTTCATTTGCGCAAGCTTAGTCAAGTCAATTTTAGAAAGCCTGCTCAGCTCAAAGATCTCTTTCTTGATCTCCTCAGGCATAGAAACATTTTCAATCAAAAACTTGGTGATAGTAAGTCCGTAAGCACCAAACTCAGGATCGATGATTCCTTGAATAAGCGACGAAATTTCATTTGTCTTGGCAGCATAACTTTCCACGGGCAGGTTGGCTTCTCCAATAGCATCCGTGAATCGGGTAACGATTAAACTTTGAAGCTGCTCACTGATACCCTCACTAGTAAATTCTCCTTCTGTCCCAACAATCTCCTTAATAAATACAGCTGCATCTTTTACACGCAGCGCATAGGTGCCAAAAGCTCTCAGTTCCAGCATTCCGAAACGATCATCAGAAACTGTGATCGCATTTTTGGTTCCCCACTTCTGATCAGTAATGTTTTTGGTGTTAACAAAATATACTTCCGCTTTGAAGGGGCTATTGAAACCATATTTCCAGCCTTTCAAAGTTGACAGAATGGGAAGGTTCTCGGTGGTTAAAGTGTACATCCCTGGACTGAAAACATCAGCCAATTTACCTTCATTGATGAACACGGCCACCTGGCTTTCGCGCACGGTCAACTTAGCTTGGTTTTTGATTTCATTTCCGTATCGCTCGAAGCGATGCACCATTGTATTATTGGAACTATCCGTCCATTCGATAATGTCAACGAACTCGGATTTAAGTTTGTTAAATATTCCCATCGCTTTAAGGATTGAGATTTGAAGGTGAAAAGTCTCTATTCAAATTTAACTGAAAATATATCATATTGCCTAAAGCCATGCTATTTGAGAACAGAAAAGATTAGTTCCAGCCAAGCATCATCTTTGTTACCCTTGCCTTTTTATTTTGAATGAATACCCAACGCTTATATTGACAATAATTGGAGTAAACCCAATTCCAGGGTCGAGTGTTTTGATCTCCTCATTTGATGAGGTCTGCTTATTGAAGTAGGTAAACTTATTATCCTTCAGCGTTGAACTTACGGTTGGCCAAAACCGGATACTCGGTGATAACATCAAGCCATTCAGGAAATTATTCTTTCTTTTGAATGGACGATAGTTACCATATATACCAATTCCTAAACTGAATGTATTGTATGCAGTGATTTCATTGCTTTTGGTTTGCGCTTCGTTGGCATAAAAGAATTCAAATCGGTGTATTTTCGGTTCAACCCTGATGTTTATCCATTCGGCAATCCTGTAACCTACTCCAAAGCCTGTTGTCCATGGCATTTTGACGGCAATGCCCTGTCTCCTCAAATCGGACGTCACCGTGTTGCCTTTAAATTCAAGCGAAACTCCGTGGGAATAATCAATAATCAACCGTTTGGAGATATAGTTGCCTTCTATGTTAAAACCGTGAGCAACTACCTGACTTAATCCGAATAGTACATTGGCTCTCTTCTCAGTTTTCCAAGCCTGAGCTTGACCGTTCATGACGGAGGCTGCAATCAACAATACAATTGCTGCTTTTACCAGTAGTTGTTTTTTCTGTTCCATAATTTCTTGATTTAGTTGAATTATGGTTCAAAAATGGTTTGCAGGCTGTTGCAGATCGCCTCAAATGATAAGGTAAGCCATCATTTAGCAGAAGACGAGTCCTCAATTATGAAAATGACGCCTTTGATACTCTGAAGGCGACAGCCCAGTGTGTTCCTTAAAGACACGGTTGAGCGAGGCCTTGGAGTTAAAACCACTGTCCATGCCAAGTGCCAGGATAGTAAATCGTTTTTTTGCCGGATCCTCAAGCAACCGTTGAAGCTTCGTCACCCTGTAACCGTTTACAAAATCGTAAAAGGGTTGTCCCGCGAGCGTATTGATGGTCTGTGACAATGTGTGCGAAGTAACGCTAAGCGCATCGGCTACATCCTGAAGTTGCAACTTGGGTTCGCAGTAAACAGCCTTATCTTCAAATAATTTTAACAGCTGATTGTAGATTGATTCCAATTCTCGGCCTGTTAGAGAAGAAGCCTTATATTTTTCTTTTGATTCAGGAATCTCAAATGTGTTCTCTTCAACGGGCTGTAGCTTTGTATAATATTCGGTAACAGAGTATTGCCGGATGCCATGAAAACTAAGGTAAAAGATCGTTAACACAGCGCACGCACTAACAATCGAATAGGCTGTTTGAATATCAATGGGGAAAATGTGAAGATTAGAAATAACAAAGACGGTTAGCGAGATGAATGTGATGCTCAGGTATATCCAACTAAATCGTGAAAGCCAACGAAGTGAAATGGGGTCGATATAAGAGTAATTCTCTTTGATATTCCGTCTGTACTCTCTCAACTTTCTGATCAGCCATATCAATGAGGCTATAAAGAGGATCTGATTGCTCTTATAAAGTACGTGGTGCGCCAGCGGTGGAAAATTGTACAACTTAAGTAGTTCAGGTTCACTATAATCATGAAGGAAATATAAGTCGGCAGATATGTATAAGGTAGCGATGGAGGCTGGAACGAACAGAACCAACCATAGTGTGTTCCATTTTTTCCCTAACGTTTCCAAAGCAAAAAGCAAAAACACCGGAAAGAGGAAAAAGGGCAATAAAGCCTGCAGAAAAAATAAGGTTGGAGTAATACGCTCGCGGATCAGGACGTCCAGAGCGAGAAATCCGATCATGAAAAGATTAATCAGAATGAGCAAGAGATCAGCCCGCTTTCTATTTTTTTTTGAAAGGATAAAAATGATAAAGAAACCGGACACGGCAACTCCTGCTATAATGAATCCCTGCATAAATTCGGAAATGGTAAGAGCAAGATCGGAACACCCCGGACTATTTCAAAACACTAACCCCCGGGTAATCACTCAGTATCTACTCGTGCTTCAGGGAATCCGCTGGATTGGTCACGGCGGCCTTGGCTGTCTGAAAACTTATAGTTAATAACGCAATAGCTACTACTAAAAGAACCGGAGCCAGAAATTGCCATCCATTTAATACCATATGGAAAGCAAAGTCCATGAGCCAAGCCTTAATGATGTAATACGAAACAGGCAAAGCAATACAACACGCAATAACAACTGGTCGTAAGAATTCACGTATCAACAGCGAGATAAGACTCAACATCGTTGCGCCCAGCACTTTGCGAATGCTGATTTCCTTTACTTTCTGCTTTGTAGTGAACAATGACAACGCAAACAAGCCAAGGCAAGAAACCAAAATAGCCAATACGCAAAAAACGTCAAACAAACGCATGACCTGTTCGTCTTCCGAATACTGTTTTTTAAAGAAGTCATCTAAAAAGAAATAATCAAACGGGCTGTCAGGAAAGAAGGAGTTCCAGTTTCTATGGATCAACTCAACTACACTTGCAAGGTTCTCCTTCTTTAGTGTCGGGCTTAACTTAATGGACATATTTGGGCCGAGATTGGCCGTAAGCAACATCGGCTGTATTGGATTCTTCAGCGATTGCTGATGGTAATCTGCGACAACTCCGACAATGATGCACTTGTTGTCATCCCAATAGATCACTTTATCCACTGCCTCTTCAGGCGAAGTAAATCCAAGCTGCCGAACGCCTTCTGCATTGAGCATAATATTTTCAACCTGGCTCCCAAAGCTCCTTGACTTAGGAAAATCTGCCTCACTGAAAATTTTCCCTGCAATTAACTTAAGCTTGTAGCTCCGGATAAAATCAGGATCAGCAATTTGAACAGAAAAATTTCTTCCAATAACAGGCTGGCTAGGCGCTTTACGAAGGTTTCCTACCCAGCCGATTTTTTGCCCGGGAATAACACTGGATGTAGTCACAGAGGTAACAAATGATAACTCTTCCATTCTCTTTCTAAAACGAGGTATGCTGGCATAACATGACTCGTCCACCATATTAGACGGTGCCTTTACAATCAATGTGCCTGCAATATCAAAACCCAGATTTTGGTTTTGCATGAACGCGTGCTGATCATGCATAACATAAACTCCCGTCATCAATCCGATAGCGCATATGAATTGAGTAACAACCAGGGCCCTTCGAAGCACAAGACCCTTTTGTGACCCTATGAAGCGTCCTTTTAAAACGAGTGCCGGATTAAATGACGAAATCATTCTCGCCGGGTAGAATGCTGCGAAAAAGATCACTGCCAAAAAACCAACAGCAACAAGCAACTCCCATCCATTAAGTTTGGGGAAATTCAAAATAGAGAATGCAGAAGGTAATCCAACAACGGTGTAAAATTTGGACGAGCCACTTAAAACAATCGCCGCTGCAAACAAGAAACTGAAGAAATAAATGAGGAATGACTCAATAAGGAATTGTCGGATAAGTTGCGAGCGATGAGCTCCTGAGACCTTACGCACACCGACCTCCTTGGCACGCTCCAATGCACGCGAAGTGGCGAGGTTTACATAATTGATCAGTGCGATGACAAGAATAAAAGCCACGACAATTAATAGGAAATAGACAGACTTATTATCGCCGGAAGGCTTCATCTCATCCTGCCAGCGTTGATCAAGGTGAATATCCTGAACAGGCTGAACGGAAACCTTAATATCAGCTGCACTTTTACCAAACAATTTAGAAGTCAGTAATAGCAATTGATCATTAAGCCGGGCAGGCTTACCCCCATGCGTGAGTAAAATGTAGGTATGCGAATCAAAGTTTTTTGCAAACCGGTTGTGTTCCAAGGAACTTGCTGAAAATAAAACGTTTACCTTGATGTGCGAGTCCTCGGGCAGATCAGGCATTACACCTGTTACGATATAATCGTTTTCATCAAAACTTCCTCGGAGATGCAATGTCTTACCCAGTGCCTGCTCTCTCCCAAAATAACGATATGCAGTAGTCTGTGTGATAACTACTGTAAATGGTTGCACGAGAGCAGTAGTCACATCTCCGTTGATCAGCGGCCAGGCGAAAACATTGAAGAAAGAATTATCAGAATAGAAAACATGATGTTCATTGAAAATCTTTGCAGTAGGGTCTTCACCATACTTTAAGGTGCAGGTAAACCATCCGCCAGTAGATTGCAATTGCGAAACTGCCTTCACATCCGGAAAATCATTCTTCATCGCCTCACCTACTTGCGGAGAACACAAGGCGGATCGATAGACTACTTGTTTGTTGTCGTATGATTCAGTGGTGACGCGATAAATTTGTGCAGCATTTTTGAAAAATGAATCATAGTGAAGCTCGAACTGCGCATAATGCAGTACAAGCAAACTCACAGCAATGCTTACTGACAACCCAAGCACATTGATAATGGAGTACATCTTGTCCTTCATAAGATGACGCCATGCAATTTTTACATAAATGAGAAGCATATTAAAATCAATAAGTGGATATAAAGCTTAATCGAATTACCGAAAACTCGTCGATTAATCCACTTTGAATTTGAGAGAAATGACAAAATTATTTAGTGTCCCTTTGCCAGCGACTTATTCTTTAAACTCGTATCAATATTGATCTTCAAAGGAAAAATACTTTTCTATAACTGTGTTTTTCTCTTTGCGTACAAATTCCAGAAAGGATGCCGCGACAGGCGAATGTTTTTTACCCTTAAGCCAGATAAGCCGCCAAAGAGTTTTGATAGGAAAGCCGTTTACCGGAATGATTTGAAGATGCCCGTCTTTCAGTTCGTTCTTAATTCCGATTAGCGGCATAATTGAATAGCCAAGGCCTGCCACTACCGCGTACTTCACTGCTTCATTCGACGTGAGCTCCATTTTGGGAGTGATAGCCAGGCGATTTCGTTCAATAAATTTCTCCATAGCCAATCGGGTTCCTGATCCCTTCTCCCGAAAAATCAACGGCAGCTCCTTTAAGATATGCTTTGAATATGGGGTCTTGTTAAATTTCTCCTCGCCACTGCCAACGAGAAAAAATTTATTCTCGAATAAATCCAATTTTTCAACTACTGGTGTCTTCGGCAGGATTGACACCAGTGAAAAATCAACAGCGTTTTGCTCAAGGCTTTCAATCACTCTGCTTCTATTGGTGACATCCATGATCAACTCGATATTTTTGTGCTGTTTCATGAAAGGAGAAAGAAAGAAAGGCATCAGATACCTGCCCGTAGATACAGTAGACAGTTTTAGCCGTCCTGTTAATTGACCTTTAAAAGAATGAGTCTTGTGATCTATGGTCAATATTTGTTCGAGAATGCTCTCAACCGATTGCGCTATCTCTTTCCCGAAATCTGTGATGTAAATTCGGCGGCCTATCACCTCGGTGAGAGGAATATCAAACTGGTGCTGTAAATTCCTTAATTGAATGGAAACTGCTGGCTGGGTAAGGTGAAGCTCTTCTGCGGCTTTGGTTACGCTCAATGTTTGGGTGACCTTGAGAAAGACTTGCAATTGATTCAATGTATAGTTCATAAATAATATTTATGTATTCAATAATAAATATAAATATAAACATGAAATGATTTTATCCATAATTCGCGTGCAAAAGCAAACCAGTCCTAAAAACAAAACAAAAAATTGGTTATGGATGCTTTAAACCTTAGACAGAGCTAATTGTCTTATCACCTTTTTGAAACCGTTAATCAAATATCCTGTAATTCTGTTTATCCTTCTTTTGATTGGATATAGTCAGTTGTGTGCACCTATATATAAAGGGAGCTCTCCCTGTTCTCCGCTAACGGCCATTAGGGACTTGGAGAATGATGAGATTGTGATTAGCAAATCACCAGAAAAAGAAGCCATTTATATTGAGGAAGAGGAAGAAGAAGATGATGAAAAGTCTTTTTTCAAAAAGCATACCGAAGACTACCCTACCATTTGCTCTGCACGTTTGGTGAAGCATTTATTTCAGCGCATCAAAATCTACGCGTCTTTCCATAGACATTTTTCCTGCTTCTCCCTTTTTAGATCTCCATATCTCGTATTCCGCGCTTTCCGGATATGATTTCCAAACCCAGGCAGGCAAATTAAAATTGCTTAACTTCTTCCCGGCAATTCTTAGCGGCCTGGAAAGTTTGAACCGGCATTTAAGCTAAAAATACGAGGCAATTGCGATCATTGCTCACTCACTTTAATTAACAAGACCGTTTTAAAATAAATTTATTATGAAAAGAATTCTCACGTTCATGTGCTTGTGTGCAACGCTGTACCTTACGAGCTGTGGGCCGAAAAAAGAAGAAAATGAAGAAGGGTTCAAATTTTCGGTGACAAGCCCTTTACGGAAAGACACGTTGGTCATAAAGGATTATGTATGCCAAATCCGAGCCATACAACACATTGAACTCAGAGCTCTTGAGCGGGGCTATCTGCAGAGCATTTTTGTTGATGAAGGTAAGCTTGTCAAACAAGGGCAAATGATGTTTCAAATCATGCCGATGATGTACAAAGCGGAGCTGCAAAAAGCTGAAGCTGAAGCTAAATTTGCTGAGATTGAATATCTGAACACGAAGCAACTTGCGGATAGCAATGTGGTTTCCATCAATGAGCTGGCATTAGCCAAAGCCAAGTTTGACAAGGCAAAAGCAGAAGTGTCGTTGGCTCAAGTTCATCTTGGGTTTACCGAGATAAGGGCTCCGTTCGACGGGATCATGGACCGCTTTCAAGTACGACTTGGAAGTCTTGTGGCTGAAGGAGATTTACTCACCACTATGTCAGACAACAGTAAGATGTGGGTTTACTTCAACGTGCCTGAAGCTGAATACCTGAATTTCAGAATGAATGAAAAAAAGGACAGCCTGATGAAAGTCAATTTGTTAATGGCAAATAATGTGCTGTTTGAAAACCCTGGGGTTGTTCAAACGATTGAAGCCGACTTTAATAATGAGACCGGAAATATTGCCTTCAGGGCAACCTTCCCAAATCCAAAAAGGTTGTTGCGGCATGGCGAAACAGGTAATGTGCAAATGACTGTCCAGTTGAAAAACGCTCTTATCATCCCTCAAAAAGCTACTTTCGAAGTACTCGAAAAGAAGTACGTTTTTGTGGTGGATAAAGATAAAGTTGTACAACAAAGAGAAATCAATATTGAAGCAGAAATGCCGGATCTCTACATTATCAAAGGAGGCGTAGCCGAGAATGAAAAAATTATACTTGAGGGTATTCGCAAAGTGAAGGATAAAGACAAGATCGCTGAGTTTGAATACCTGGATCCAAAGGTTGTGATCCCCCACCTGAAAGTATATGTTGAATAATATCGAGACGTAAGCATCAAGACAAAAGACAAAGAAAATGTTCAGCAAATTTATTCACAGGCCGGTACTTGCCATCGTAGTATCACTCGTTATTTTATTTGTGGGTGTATTGGCAATTAAGACACTGCCCACATCACAATTCCCCGAAGTTGCACCTCCGGTGGTAATGGTAAGCGCATCCTATCCGGGAGCCAGCGCTAAATCACTCGCCGAATCAGTTATCATTCCATTGGAGCAATCCATTAATGGTGCCTGGGGAATGCGATACATGACCTCCGATGCCACCAGTGCAGGAGAAGCAAATATCCAAGTAATATTTAATCCCGGCACCGACATTAACCAGGCATTGGTACAAGTCTCTAACCGCGTTGAACAGGTAAGGAACAGGCTACCTATATTGGTACAACGAGAAGGTGTAATCATTACTCCGGTAATTCCGAGTATGCTCATGTATGTAAACCTTTATAGTAAGGATAAGAACGCCAACATGAAGTTCTTATTCAACTTTGCGGGTGTTAACATGGTTCCAGAGCTTCAACGGATCAATGGTATCGGACAGGTCCGTATCCTTGGCAGCCGGCAATACGCAATGCGTGTGTGGTTAAATCCTGACAGGATGCGCGCTTACAAGATTTCACCTGACGATGTGATGGAGGCTATGGGAGATCAAAGTGTTATTGGTAAGCCTGGTAGGATCGGCAGAGGGGATAGTAAACGTGCGGAAGCGCTTGAATTCGTTTTGGCATATTCAGATCGTTTCAGTGATCCATCACAGTATGAGAATATCATTCTCAGAGCCAACCCCAAAGGGGAAATCCTTCGACTGAAAGATGTAGCAACCGTTACGTTGGGGAGTGAATATTATGATATTTATTCCAACATGAACGGACATCCTTCGGCAGCTATGGTGCTGAAGCAGACCTATGGAAGTAATGCAAGCGCTGTTATTGAAAAGGTGAAAGAAAAACTCGAAGAGTTGAAGAAAACCTTTCCTCCAGGAATGGATTATGAGATCAGTTATGATGTTTCCAACTTCCTTGATGCTTCAATCGAAAACGTTATCCATACGCTAAGAGATGCTTTTATTTTGGTGGCCTTGGTTGTATTTATTTTCCTTGGCGACTGGCGTTCTACCCTTATACCCACGCTGGCTGTTCCAATATCTTTGATCGGAGCATTCTTCTTCATGCAGCTCTTTGGTCTCACGATCAACATGATAACGTTGTTCGCACTAGTGTTGGCTATCGGTATTGTGGTTGATGATGCGATTGTAGTTGTTGAAGCTGTGCATGCCAAGATGGCCGAAGAACATCTGTCGCCTTATAACGCCGTAAAAAAAGTTATCGGAGAAATCAGCGGTGCTATTATCGCCATTACACTACTCATGGTATCGGTATTTGTTCCTGTTTCATTCATGACTGGGCCCGTTGGTACATTCTACAGACAGTTTTCTATTACCATGGCATCATCCATAGTTCTTTCAGGTATTGTGGCTCTTACGGTGACCCCGGTGCTTTGCGCAATGATTTTAAAGAACACGCACGGTAAACCAAGAAAAAAAACATGGCTTAATCGATTCTTAGGTGGTTTTAACAATCTTTTTGAAAAACTTACAGGAAAGTATGTATGGTTGTTGCAATTGATCGCCAAACGAAAGCTTGTTACGGTAGGTCTATTTGTTGTGTTTGCGCTCGGCATATTCGGAATAGCCAACAATCTGCCCTCGGGTTTTATTCCAAGTGAAGATCAGGGAATGCTTTATGCAATTATTCAAACGCCCCCCGGCTCAACTCTGGAAAGGACAAATGACCTGTCTAACAAATTGGTAGAGATCATTAATACAGTAGATGGTATAAAGTCCGTTTCATCAATAGCTGGTTATGAAGTGCTTACTGAAGGACGGGGGTCAAATGCCGGAACTTGCCTCATCAACTTAAAACCGTGGTCTGAACGTAAACACACTGTAAGCGAAATCATTCTTGAATTGGAGGAAAAGGCCAAGGAGCTTCCGGGTGCAACAATAGAATTTTTCGATCCTCCTGCGGTGCCAGGATTTGGAGCTGCCGGTGGTTTTGCACTACAGTTATTGGATAAAACCAATAGCGGCGACTACCTGCAACTTGAAAGGGTCACTAATGAATTCATGAATGAAATGAGAAAACGGAAAGAGATCACTGGTCTATTCACTTTTTTCAGTGCGAACTATCCGCAGTATGAGATTGAGATTGATAATGAGTTGGCAATGCAAAAAGGAGTTAGCATTGGTAATGCCATGAACACCCTATCCATTTTTGTAGGTAGCACCTACGAGCTTGGTTTTATCAAGTACCAGCGTTTTTTCAAAGTGTTCGTGCAAGCCGCACCTGAATACAGAAAGCTCCCCACTGATGTACTGAATTTGTGGGTGAAAAACGATCGTGGTGAGATGGTTCCTTTTTCGGCTTTTATGAAAATAAAAAAGAAGCAGGGAGCCAATGAAATTAATAGGTACAATATGTACAATACGGCAGCGATAAGAGGCGGGCCAGCAACAGGCTACAGTAGTGGTGAAGCCATCAAGGCAGTGAAAGAAGTTGCAAAGAATTTACCCAACGGATTTGATATAGACTGGGCTGCGCTTTCGTACGATGAAACAAGACGTGGAAACGAAGCTGTCTATATTTTCATTATTGTATTGGTGTTTGTTTATTTCGTACTCGCCGGGCAATATGAAAGCTTCATCATTCCTTTGGCAGTTATTTTCTCTCTTCCTGCCGGAGTGTTCGGATCATTTCTGTTGATCAAAGGCATGGGGCTCGCAAACGACATCTATGCACAAGTGGGTCTGGTAATGCTAGTCGGGTTGCTTGGTAAGAATGCAGTGTTGATTGTTGAGTTTGCTGTTCAAAAACAACACCAGGGGGCAACAGTTCTCGAAGCAGCAATCGAAGGCGCGCGCGTACGTTTCCGTCCTATATTAATGACCTCGTTCGCGTTTATCGCAGGCTTGATTCCACTCGTGATCGCCCATGGCGCGGGTGCAATTGGTAATCGTACTATTGGTTCTTCAGCACTTGGCGGTATGCTTTTCGGAACAGTTTTCGGAGTCATTATTGTCCCGGGATTATACTACATCTTTGGCAAAATGGCCGAGGGCCGTAAGCTTATTAGAGATGAAGAGAAGGACTCTCTAACAGAAGACATCGTTCATAAAATGGACACTTTTCCCCAACCTAAAGCTAGTGACGACAATGAGCATTAATAAAATTAAATACATAGGTATCATCGGGCTGTCGCTACTATACTCGGCCTGTACTGTGCCCACTATTGTTCTGAAAAATGAAAATAAGAATGTCCCTGTTAATTATAAAGGCGGCAAGGATACAGTCAATACTGCTAAGATCAAGTGGCAGGACTTTTTTGTAGACCCTTATTTGAGTGCGCTTATTGATACGGCACTTCGCAACAATCAGGAGTTGAATATCATTTTGCAAGATATTAACATCGCGAGGAACGAAGTAAAAGCCAGAAAGGGAGCATACCTGCCTTTTGCAACCATAGGTGGCGGTGCAGGGTTTGATAAATCAGGACGATACACACGACAAGGTGCTGTTGACGCTACTACCCAAATCGAGCCGGGAAAACAAATTCCTGATGTTCTGCCTGATTATCTGCTCGCGGCCAACATCTCTTGGGAAGTGGATATTTGGAAAAAGCTCCGTAACGCGAGGAAGTCTGCCATGTACAGTTTATTGTCTACCACAGCTGGTAAGAATTTCATGGTTACTCATCTTATTGCTGAAATAGCCATGTCATATTATGAATTAATGGCATTAGATAATCAGCTGTTCATAATAAAGCAGAACATTGACATTCAAAAAAACGCACTTGAAATAGTAAGGCTTGAAAAGACGGCGGCTAAAGTCACAGAGTTGGCGGTGCGCAGGTTTGAAGCCGAAGTACTTAAAAACCAAAGCCGTATTTTTTATATTCAGCAAAGTATTGTACAAACAGAAAACAGGATCAATTTTCTGGTTGGACGGTTCCCCCGGCCGATCTTGAGAAACTCTTGGACGTTCATTGATTTGAAGACAGACTCTATTCGCGGAGGTATACCAGCACAGCTCTTGCAAAATAGGCCTGATATTAAACAAGCCGAACTTGACCTGGAAGCAGCCAGACTTGATGTGAAGGTAGCGAAGGCCAATTTCTATCCGACTTTAAATATTACCGGCGCAATAGGTTTTGAAGCATTCAATCCTACTTACCTGGTAAGTAAGCCGGAATCGATGATGTACAATTTGGGTGCGGGGTTATTTGGCCCACTGATCAACAGAAATGCAATTAAGGCTGCTTATTATAATGCGAATGCTCGCCAGATTCAGGCAGCTTTCAACTATGAACGCACCGTTTTGACAGCCTACATTGAAGTCTCTAATCAATTGTCGAACATAAACAATCTGAAAAGGAGTTTTGAACTCAGATCAAAGCAAGTACAAACCCTTACTGAGTCAATCGATATTTCAACACGACTTTTCAGGTTCGCCAGAGCTGACTATATGGAAGTGTTGTTGACGCAACGCGATGCACTGGAATCTAAGTTTGAGCTGATTGAAACCAAGAAGCAACAAATGAATGCCATGGTTAATATCTACCAGGCATTGGGCGGTGGATGGAACTAGTCATTCACAATCAGCTTTGTTTTTAATTCCAAAAAATAATTTGCCTTAGGGCTAAAACCTAAAATCAGTTAATTCTCCTGACATGAAACACCATGAGTTTTACACGAAGTATAAAACAAGCTATCCACCAATCATAAACCCAATATTCTCTAAAAGAAAC
>JABDGP010000062.1 GCA_013285945.1 Bacteroidota bacterium
GCCCCGTATATCACCCTCTTTCAATTTATCAACCACTTCCTTTGCATAGTCGTTGAATTTTTCAGAAATCGGCAATACTGCAAATTGCTCGGGGGCAAGCCATAACGGGAAGTTACCGGCACAATGCTCGATCAATACTGCGACGAACCTTTCCAGCGATCCAAAAGGAGCGCGGTGAATCATTACAGGCCTATGTTTTTGATTATCAGCTCCTACATACTCCAGTTCAAAACGCTGCGGGAGTTGATAATCCACTTGAATCGTACCCAGCTGCCAACTTCTGCCGAGAGCATCGCGCACCATGAAGTCAAGCTTGGGGCCATAAAAAGCGGCTTCACCTTTGACGGCTACTGTTTTTAGTCCGCGTTCATCGGCAGCTTCCTGAATCTCTCGTTCGGCTTTATCCCACAACTCATCTTCGCCAATGTACTTCTGCTTATTTTCAGGATCACGCAGGGAAAGCCGAGCGGTATAACTATCAAACTGAAGGGCTTTGAAAATCATAAGCACAAGGTCGATCACTTTCACAAATTCTTCCTTTACCTGATCTGGCCGGCAAAATATGTGAGCATCATCTTGGGTAAATCCACGCACCCGGGTGAGCCCGTGAAGTTCTCCGCTTTGTTCGTATCTATAAACGGTTCCAAATTCGGCATACCTAATCGGTAATTCCTTATATGAACGAGGCTTTACTTTGTATATCTCGCAGTGGTGCGGGCAGTTCATCGGTTTGAGTAAAAACTCCTCGCTCTCATCGGGTGTATGGATTGGCTGAAAAGAATCCTTCCCATACTTTTCATAATGACCTGAAGTAACATAAAGCTGCTTACTGCCAATATGCGGTGTAACAACCGGCTCATAGCCCGCCCTGATCTGCGCTTTACGCATAAACTGTTCCAGTCTTTCGCGTAAAATTGTCCCTTTAGGCAGCCAAAGGGGAAGCCCCGCTCCTACTTTCTCAGAGAAAGCAAAAAGCTCCAGCTCTTTTCCCAGCTTACGATGATCGCGTTTTTTTGCCTCTTCGAGCAAATGCAAATACTCCTCTAATTCTTTCTGTTTAGGAAAGGTGATGCCATAAATGCGTGTAAGCATTTTGTTTTTTTCATCTCCACGCCAGTAAGCACCAGCTACATTCAAAAGTTTTACAGCTTTGATCGGCCCTGTGGAAGGAATGTGCGGCCCACGGCAGAGGTCAACGAAATTTCCCTGCTGATAAAATGTGATCGTTCCGTCTTGAAGCCCATCAATCAATTCAAGTTTGTATTGATCGCCTTTTGCTTTAAAATAATTGATCGCTTCGGCTTTAGTTACATCTCTGCGAACAAATGGATTGTTCAATCTGGCCAATTCTACCATCTTCTTCTCAACAGCAGCCAGTTCATCATCGCCAAAGGTCTGGGTGCCCAAATCAACGTCATAATAAAAGCCGTTTTCGATAGGTGGGCCAATGCCAAATTTTACTCCCGGATACAATGCTTCCAGAGCTTCTGCAAGCAAGTGAGCTGATGAATGCCAGAAGGCATATTTGCCGCCTTTATCATTCCACGTAAATATTTTTATAGAAGAGTCCTTATTAATGGACCGGCTTAAATCCCAGATTTCACCATTGACTTCTATGGAAAGTGCGTTTCGCGCCAAGCCTTCACTTATACTTTGGGCTACCTCAATTCCTTTTACGCCCTGCGGAAATTCTTTCACTGAGCCATCGGGCAATGTAATCTTCACGTTCATTTATTCTTTTTAGGAATGCAAATATGCACCTGAATTTTTAAAACCTGAAATACCGCGTATTTGCTAGGAAAGGAGATACAGGGCTCCCGTCAGTTGTGCTAACTGCAAAATAAGAGCGATACCACCAATTATGGTTTTGCCACGCACGAGCATAATTATTGTAACGACAAAGGCCGCTATTGATGAGAAAACAAAAAGCGCGAGCACCGCAAATGATAACAGTGCACCGGCGTTTCCCGAAATCAAAAGCGGAGTACCATAATACAGTACCGAGCAAACTGCGATTGGTGCACAGCCGAGCGCAAGTCCTAAAAGAGTTTGTCTCAACGTTGCATTCATCAACTTATCATTGACCCCGGCTGAACAGCTTCTGATGGTTGTAATAGTCGCAATACTCCGTCTTTATCTGCAGCCATTAGTATCATTCCCTGCGACTCAACTCCCATAATTTTGCGCGGAGCAAGGTTTACCAAAATGGTCACTTGTTTATTTATAATGTCTTCGGGAGAAAAATACTCGGCAATGCCACTCATTACCGTACGTACATCAATACCAGTATCTACCTGGAGTTTCAGAAGTTTCTTTGACTTCTCAACACGCTCGGCTTTCAGAATCTTCCCGATTCTGATATCCATTTTAGAAAAGTCCTCAAAAGAAATTTCAGGCTTGGCTGGGTCAACCGGAATAGCCGTTAGATCCATAGTATTCTTTTTATCGTTTAATTTTTTAATCTGCGCTTCGATCGCAGCATCTTCTATTTTCTCAAAAAGCAATTGAGGATCGCCCAGCGAATGACCTTCTTTTAATAAAGATGAATCGCCAATTTGCTGCCAACTGAAATTACCCAGGTTCAGCATTACCTTCAATTTATTGGAAGTAAAGGGCATGAATGGCTCAATTGCTACTGCAAGATTAGCTGAGATTTGTAACGCCAAATTCAATATGCTGCCCACCTTTGGCAAATCAGTTTTGGCAAGCTTCCACGGTTCGGTTTCGGCCAAATATTTATTGCCCAAGCGAGCAAGATCCATCAAATGCGCAACAGCTTCGCGGAAGCGATAAGTTTCTATTGATGCGGCGATCCGAGCAGGAAATTCCTTCAGGTCTTCAATAACCTTTTTATCAATTTCAGTAAGTATGCCGGCAGCTGGAACTTTATTATCAAAGTACTTTTGCGTGAGTACCAGCGCCCGGTTTACAAAATTGCCAAGGATAGCAACCAATTCATTGTTGTTCTTAGCCTGAAAATCTTTCCACGTGAATTCGCTGTCTTTAGTCTCGGGCAAATTGGTAAGCAGCACGTACCGAAGCACATCCGGCTTGTCGGGGAAGTCTTCAAGATATTCGTGCATCTCAATTGACCAGCCGCGGCTTGTACTCATTTTATCACCCTCCAAATTCATGAATTCATTTGCAGGCACATTATCGGGCAAAATGTATTCGCCAGAGGCGTGAAGCATAATAGGAAATATGATGCAATGAAAAACAATATTGTCCTTGCCTATGAAGTGAACAAGTTTTGATTGCTCATCCTGCCAATATTTTTTCCAGTCTTCTTTGCCAGTCTTTCCAAAATCGCGCTGAGGGGTAGCAAACTTCTTTTTACCATCGGCTAATTCCTGAAACAATGCACGGGTAGCTGAAATGTACCCAATAGGCGCATCGAACCAGACGTAAAGCACTTTACCTTCGGCATTGGGCAACGGTACTTTAATACCCCAATCCAGATCACGCGTCATTGCGCGTGGCTGCAAGCCGGCATCAATCCAGGACTTACACTGACCATACACGTTGGTCTTCCAGTCTTTTTGGTGAGAATCAAGTATCCATTCTTTCAGCCAGCCCTCGTACCTCTCCAATGGCAAATACCAATGCTTGGTGGGCCGTAGAACAGGTGGCTTACCCGATAAGGTTGACCGGGGATCAATCAACTCTCGTGGACTTAGGGTTGATCCGCATTTTTCACATTGATCGCCATAGGCATTAGTATGCCCACAGCGAGGGCAAGTTCCTACTATATATCTGTCGGCCAGAAAGACTTTGGCCTCTTCATCATAATACTGTTCAGAGGTTTCTTCAGTAAGCAGGTCCTTTTTTTGCATTAATAAAAAGAACTCCTGGGCAGTTTGATGGTGGATGGGCTCGCTGGTTCGATGATAAATATCAAACGACATACCCAACTTGTGAAAGCAATCGCGAATGAGTGCATCATACTTGTCGATGATCGCCTGGGGTGTTGTATTTTCCTTTAAGGCCTGATTAGGGATTGCAGTGCCGTGCTCATCACTTCCGCAAACAAAAACGACATCTTTTCCACTCAAGCGAAGGTACCGAACATAAACGTCAGCAGGAATGTAAGCGCCCGCCAAGTGCCCCACATGCTTAGGGCCATTAGCATAAGGCAAAGCAGCGGTTACTGTGTACCGTAGGTAATTTCTACTCATTATATATAAATGAAGAGCAAAGATGGCAAATGAAAATCAGATTATCGTGGACGAAGGTCTGTGGCGCGGTCGGATTGCTTTTCGATTTGCTCTATTAATTTCTGCTCTTCCCGGCTGCGTTCCCTGATCACGTCATTGAGGTTGCTTGGAAATCTAGCCTGGAATATTGACCCTCTGGTATCCGAATGAATGAGGCTGATTTTGCCTCCTATTTTTTCTGTTGCCAGACGCGTAAGGTACAAACCGACACCTCCGGTCTGAGAAAGCTCCGACGCTCTCATAAACATTTGGAATACGTTCTTTTCTTCCATGCTTATCCCGATACCATTGTCTTTAACAGTGACGTCTACATGGTTTCCCTGTTTTTTCAAATTTATCTTGGCGTAAGGAGTTTGCCGGTCTGATGTGTTGCGGAATTTAATGGCATTATCAATCAGGTTTTCAAGAATAATTTTTACCAACGTGCGATCTGAAATTAAAGCACAGTCCGGCTCAATCTCATAAGTAATGGAAAACTGAGCTGGCAATCCCTTCTTTTTCTCGTAAGAGACAATCTCATCCAATATTTCCTGAAAATCGATTGAAGCCGGCACAAGGACTGAATTATTGATTTGGTTAACAATAGCGAGGCGTGTCAAAATAATGCTAAGATGCTCGGCGGTAACGTCAAACCTTTTCAAATAGGTTATAGCCACTTCGTCACTTACTTCAATCATTGCGAGGTTACAAATCCCTCGTAGTGTGGCCAACGGCCCGCGGATATCGTGGGAGGTTTTGTAAATAAAATTATCAAGCTCGCTGTTAACTTGCTGCAGTGAGCTATTGGCACGGCTCAGTGCCTGATTGGTAAGGTTAAGATCTCGAGTTCGTTCTTCTACCCTGTCTTCAAGTTCTTTATTATGACTTTCCAGGCTTTTGTTCTGCTCTTGAATTTTATTTTTGGCCAACGAGAGCTCGCGATTAACCTTTTGCTGCCGCTTACTAAAGTAGAATAACACAAGTGCTAGGCTGACAGCAAGGCAGGTGATGGTGAAAATGAAAAAGTACTGGCGTTGTTGCCTCACAATTATCTCCTTTTGCAGGGCAAGCACCTGATTTTTTTCGTCGATGGTTTTGAGATTTTCGCGTTCCTGATAAGCCGTTTGAACCTGCGCGAGATTGCTCATCAGTTTTTCGCTATAGATACTGTCTTTAAGCGCAATGTATTTTGCCTGGTACAACGCTGTATTTTGATAGTCGCCCGTGGTCTTATAAAGTTTTGAGAATAATTCATAGGTCGAAATCAATAAGCGGCCATACCCTCGTTGAATCGATATCTGTTCGGCTTCGAGCAAATACTTGCTGATCGGTGCATAATCCTTGTTTATCAAATGAAGTTTAGCAAAATGCAAAAGGTTCTCTCCCTGAAACCTGTAGTTGTTCACTCGCTTGGCTACTTCGTACGACTTTTCAAAATGTGCTAAAGACTCGGTATACGATTTAGTCTCAAAAAAAGAGATGCCTAAAGCATACTGACCTTCAAGAGTAATCTGATCGGAGCATGTTCCATCACATTCTTTCAAGCCTTCATTAACATACTTGCGAGCTTCAGCATAGTCCCCGCTAGCGTTCAGGCACAAGCCCATATTAATTAACAAGCGGTCAAGATCGTGTTTGTCATTAACACTTCGCTTAAGTTCCAGTGACTTCTTATAGTACTGTAAAGACCGGGTTAAATCATTTAGTCTATAATAAGTGAGCCCAATATTGTTCAAGCTTATACTAATCTCTTTCCTATTCCCTTCTGCTTCGCGGATAACCAACGACTCGAAGTTATACTTCAAAGCCTTGTCAAATTCTGCCTTCAGACTATAAGAAGTAGCGACCGAAGTCAAAATCAATTTTAATTCGGATGTATTCTTTAAACGCCGTGCTATTCCTAGTACATATTCTGCAACTTGGATGGCTTCATCAATGTTTTCGAGCCTCCTGAGCTCACCCGCTTTAATTCTACCCCCTTTGATAATCCTGGCACTATCACCCAGGTTCAAAGCAAGGTCGTATGCTTGCTCTGCGTATACTAATGAAAGGGAATCATTTACATCAGAATACTCATAAGCCAACCCAAAAAGGATTTCGTACCTATCCACCCCTTGAGATGAACGAAGAGCTTTCTTTAAGGAGTCTATCTTCTGGCCATTCGCGCCATAAGCAAAAACCAGGACTGAAATAAAGAGGAGAAATGTTTTGATAAGCGTAAAGTTTAAAAAATTAGACTTGGAAATGTGCGACAAAATACTAAATTCGCGGCACAATTTAAAAAATCAAACCATAAACCAAAACAACATGAAAAAACTTATCTACACTATCGCCCTGATCGCGTCTCTTGCTCTGACCATTTCGTCTTGCACTGAAGAAGTTATTAAGCCGAAAGACGGCAATACCTCTGGAGGCACTGATTCAAACTCGAAAGGTTCTTAATCGTTTTAAGAATTCTTTCAACAGAATTTCAAAAAGTTAATGAGCAAAAATGAATTTTCATGAAATGAGTACTAGTGCAATTAAATTTTTAAATAAATGACTAAGTGTCCTCGGTAATCTTCGCTGAAAGTGCTAGTTGACAGACACAACTTGCATGCAGTAAAAATTATTAACACCTAAATCATTAACCAAAAACAACATGAAAAAACTAATCTACATTTTCGCTCTGATGGCATCACTGGCCTTGACTCTTTCTTCCTGCACTGAAGAAGTTATCAAGCCAAAGGATGGAGTTTATACTAAAGGTGGCGGAGGTTCTGCCCCTAAAGGTGGCTAGTATTTAAAAATCAAATTATTAAACTAAATGTTATGAAAACCAAAGTATTAACATTGATTGTAATCTCTGCGGTCGTTGCTTTATCATTCGCATTCACATCATCGTCAAAAGGTGGAAAGAAAGCGACCAAAGAAATGAAGCAGAGAAATCAGGACAGCGAGCCAATCGGCGGACTTGTTTCTGAAGACAAGTATTGATCCGATTTTATTTAATCTCCATTAACGAGTCGTTTGAATTACGACTTGTTAATGGCTTTTTGTGTCTTGCCAATTGCGCCAGCTTTTAAGGCCGCTTAACTATTGATTTTATTCAATGCCTCACTCTCAGACTTCAAGACCTGAAAGTGAATGATTAGTTTGGTGAGCCTATCGTCAATCCTCTGAATGTATTCCCTTGCTTTTTCATCACTCAGCTCAAGCTGAGCTGCATTACAAAGTCCGGTGATACTCGCAACAATACTTCGTCCATCCTTTTCCGCTCGCTCCAACAGCAATTTTTGCTTTCGAAATGCGCCAACCAGTTGGCTGTTATTTCCCCTCAATTCTTCCGTTCGCTCCTTCACTATTTGCTCTAGTCTGATATTGCTCAAAAGTTTGTTGCGATAGCTTCTGTAAAGCATAGCAATTACCACCACTAACATTATAATAGTTGAAGCCATTAAGGCCGTTTCTAAGTTTTGCTTTTTAATGAGCTCTTCTTTTAATGAAAGTACCTCGTCTCTATCAGCTATCGCCTTAATGTTCTCTCGCTCTTCGTAAGCTGTTTGAACCAGTGCAAGGTTACTGATTAACTTATCGCTGTAAAGACTATCCTTAAGAGTTATATATTTTGATTGATATAGGGAGGTATTCTTATAGTCACTATTAATTTTATACAGTTTAGAAAACAACTCATAAGTCTCAATTAACATATAACCGTATCTGTGCTGCGTTGAGATACTTTCAGCTTCCTTTAAATATCTTTTTGCATTTTCATAATCCTTATGCGTCAAGTGTAATTTGGCAAAGCACACGATGTTCTCAGCCTGAAACCGGTAATTGCCAATCCTCTTGGCTACAGTATATGAGTGCTCAAAGTGCCTTAAAGATTCTTTATAAGAATTTTTAAGAAATGAAATACCTAGACCAAGCTCACCTTCGATGATAATCTGCTCTGAGCAATCTCCCTGACATTCGCGCAACCCTTCGTTGATATATTTTCTTGCCCCTTCGTGATCACCGATGGCATTAAGACTCAAACCAATATTGATCAATAACCGGTCACGATCATACCGATCATTAACACGTCTTTTAATTTCCAAAGATTTCTTATAAAAATTAGCTGACCTAGCGTGGTCGTTAAGCTTATAATAAATGAGGCCAATATTATTTAACGTCATACTAATTTCTTTTTCATTTCCATCAGCTTCACGAATAAGCAAAGACTCAAAATTATACGTTAGTGCTTTGTCATACTCTGTTTTAAAGGTGTGCGAAAGCGCCAGTGAATTCAACAGCATTTTTATTTCGTCTGAATTCTTGAACCGCCTGGCTATTCTCAATACGTATTGAGCAACTAGAATGGCTTCGTCTATTCTTTCCAACCTTCTCAATTCACCAGCTTGTATTCTGCCGCTTCTAATGATTCGGGTGCTATCTCCAAGTTTTAAGGCGAGATCATAGGCTTGGGCTGCATATACTAATGAAATGGAGTCATTTACATCGGAATATTCATAAGCTAGATCATAGAGAACCTCATATTTATCTATTCCGAAAGAAGAATCAAGAACTTTTCTTAAAGAATCAATTTTCTGGGCATTCAAACCGGATGGCAGGAGAATAAGTGCAGTGAACAGCAAAAAAATTATGGAACCCTTCATGGTCTGCAGGTTTGTTATCGATTAGTCTTTTAAGAAATTTAAAATCAATACGTAGGTTTATCTTTGCGTAACCGAAAATTATGTTTAGTCACCTACGAATTATTACCAAGCAAAAATACGAAACCGAAATCGCCACGCGCACTGCGGAAGTTTGCGAGCAAATCGCAAGGGAAATGGGCGCCGAAATACACGACGAGCTGATCCAAAAGCTGACAATTTTTTCATTACACCTCGATAGGCTGGATCGCGCAACTAATCATCCTGCAGAAATCGAGTCGCTGCTGTTGAAAATGCGTAGCGATTTTCAGGGAATGGTTTCTTCAGTGCGCAGTATTTCGCGCAAGCTTATGCCCGTGAATATAATGAATGATTCATTTCAGGTTAGTATTAAACTGCTCTGCAAAAATCTGGAGCAAGATGGTCAAGGGCAGGTGCACTTTGAAAATTCAGGTGACGAAACAGAAACAACGACGCAAATAAAAAAGCACCTATATAGAGTTGTGCAAGAGCTGATACATAATGCTTTCAAGCACTCGGCCGCATGGCACGTATGGGTTCGTCTGATTTGGAAAAAGGAGGAGTTGACTATTGAAGTGGAAGACGATGGCAGCGCATTTTCGATGCTGCAAGAACAAATCGCGCGACTAGAAAGTAAGCACAATACCTTAAAAATGAGAACACAGGCCATTAACGCACATCTCTCCTTCCGTCAGGGTGAGAAAGGATTACTGGCAACCGTAAAGTACAAGATTTGAAAACATCAAAGCATTCCGTTTCTAAATGCATAAGCCAGTAATGCAGCCGTGTTAGGTACTCGCATCTTTTTTATTAGCCTGATGCGATAGGTCTCTGCCGTGGTTTCAGGCAACTTCAGCACGGTGGCTATTTCCTTTGTAGTTAGGCCTCGGGCAATCGCCTTCAGCAACTCTCTTTCATGAAAAGTAAGTTGCACAGGTGGAGTATCATCCAGCAGGTGAGCACGCTCTCTTATCATAGTAAGAATTTTTTCAGGTAAATAATTTCGTGCCTCCATAACTCCATTAATCGCTTTGAAAATTTCTCTGTAGCCGTCCAGTTTAAAAACAATACTGTCTACTCCAACTTTCAAAAGATTGATGATCAGTTCCGGCCCTTCAAACCCGGTGAGCATAATAACTTTGGGTTCTACTTTTTGCTTTTTCAGTATTTTCAATAATTCAAACCCGTTGGTATCTAACAAACGAAAGTCCAGCAGAACAATATCAATGGGATGAGTTGCGATAACTAGTTCAAATTCATTTTTATTGCCGGCTTCAACTATTTGCTTCACAAAATCTTCTCCGCTCAAAAGAGCACGAACCCCTTCGCGTACCAAGACCTCATCATCTACAAGTAAAAAATTGAGCTTCCTCATTTTTAAAGATAAAATTTACCTGACGATTTACCTGCACGGTTTTCCTGACAATGTACTGTCGGAGCTTGTGAGTAGGCGGCCTACGTATAATCTTTGACACATGGCAATTGGCCTTTCTTTATATCTCTCAAAAGTGATGAGAGGAAATACTGATTACACCAATTCCAAATTTGATCCTAAATCTAATTCTTAACCAGCTTCTATGAAAAATCTCTCCCACACCAATTACTATACGCTTGGTTTTCTTTCGCCCTCAGATGTCATTTATCTAATTGGTTTTACAACCGGTCTCATGACTGGATTCTGTTGCTTTTGGGGAACCTGTTAGAAAAGATTCTGAACCTTAAGCGCTGACTTTCTCCAAATTTTTATAGGCTTGCCTTGGCCTTAAATTGAGTACTTGAAACATCGCCTGATCCAGAATAGTCCCTGGATTGGGTGTTGTCAAAAGTTTGTCGCCGGCAAAAATACTGTTGGCTCCCGCCATGAAACAAAGAGCTTGTTCTTCAAGTGTCATGCGTACACGTCCAGCCGAAAGGCGTACCATAGCACGTGGCATAATAATTCTTGCTGTTGCAATCATACGCACCATTTCCCAAACTGAAACTTTCTCCTGATCTTCAAGCGGAGTGCCTTCTACCGGAACCAAAGCATTGACAGGAACTGACTCAGGATGCTCTGGTAACGTTGCCAATGTTAGCAACATTCCAATACGGTCTCCCTCACCTTCTCCCATCCCGATGATTCCGCCGGAGCAAACAGAAATTTTTGCTTTGCGTACATGCTCCAGTGTGTCAAGTCTGTCCTTATAGGTACGTGTAGAAATTATATCACCGTAAAATTCTTCGCTGGTATCTAAATTATGATTGTAGGCATAGAGTCCGGCAGCTTTAAGTTTTTCCGCCTGTTCATTCGAGAGCATTCCTAACGTGCAACAAACTTCCATACCAAGAGTGCTCACACCCTTAACCATATCAAGTACTTTATCAAAATCCTTATTGTCGCGAACTTCACGCCAAGCTGCGCCCATACAAAAGCGCGTGCTTCCCGTCTCTTTAGCTTCGATTGCTTTTTGCATTACCTCCTCCACTTCCATCAGTTTATGTACTTTCACATCTGTGTGGTAACGTGCCGCCTGCGGACAGTAAGCACAGTCTTCCGGACAGCCACCTGTCTTTACAGAAAGCAAAGTACAAACCTGAACTTCTTGTGCATCGTGGTGTTGGCGATGCACCGTTGCAGCACGATAAATTAATTCAAGTACAGGGGCGTTATAAATTTCTGCTATTTCTTCGCGAGTCCAATTATTCCTGATCATAAGTTTAAAATCAATTATTTCCATTGAAATTCAAAAGGCATACGAGCTTGGGCGCCCTGAAAGTGTTTTACTTTTTTAATCTGCTGCAATGTTTGAAATCCTTCTTCACCCAATTCAGCTTTTATAGTGTTGGTCCGGGTATTTTCCTCCATTCCCTGCAGCCATTGCGCTAGGAAATTTTTTTGTTTCGGATAAAATTTGAGTTTATAGTCCTCACCAATTTTCGCTTTCTGCGCAGCAATACGTACTGCATCGTCAAAGCCACCAATCACATCAACCAATCCCTTTTCTTTTGCCTGCGTACCAACCCACACGCGACCGGAAGCTACTTTACGCAATTGATCTACCGGCATGTGGCGACCTGCAGCCGCCTTCGAAGTAAATCCTTCATATATCAAGTCAGTCTTCTTTTGCCAAATTGATTTTTCCATAGTTGTAAGTGGTCGCGTAAACGTAACCAACTCGCCAACATCTCCAGTCTTCACTTCATCAAATGTGATCCCTATTTTCTTATCCAGAAAACTACTCAAATCAAAAAGTACACTAAATACACCGATTGAACCAGTGATTGTGTTGGGTTGGGCTACGATAGTATCACAGCCCATTGCAATGTAATACCCGCCTGAAGCTGCATAATTTGACATCGAAGCAATAACCGGTTTCGCTTTGGAAGCGAGGGTCACTTCGCGCCACATCACATCCGATGCGAGTGCGCTGCCACCGGGTGAATTGATCCGCAGAACAATTGCTTTTACTTTTTCATTTGTCCTTGCTTTTCTCAATTCTTCAGCAAAAGTTTCTGATCCAATACTTCCCTCCTGTGCCTTGCCCGGAATAATATCTCCATCGGCAACGATAACGGCAATTTCATTTTTGGAAGTCGAGAGGTAGGGAGTAAAGCTTTTCTTGTATTTGCTGTATTTAACAAACGGGATCTTAGCATTTTGTTTCAAACCAAGGCGTGATCTCAAATCCAGTTGCACCTGATCGTAGTAAACGAGAGAGTCAATAAGTTTGTATTGTTTGGCCTCTTGCGTATTTGTGACCAACATTTGAGTTGATATTTTTCTAACCTCCTCCTCATTTATTTTTCGGCTTTCAGCGACTTCACGAATAACTGAATTATTGATTTCATCGATAAGTGCTTTAAGCTGCAAACGGTTGGCATCACTCATCTTGTCAAGAAAGAAAGGCTCCACAGCACTCTTGAAATCACCTACTCGGAAAATTTCTGGTTTGATCTCAAGTTTATCAAACATCTTTTTAAAGAAACTAATTTCTATTGCCAAACCATTGAATTCAATTTCTCCCTCAGGATTAAGAAACACCTTGTCAGCAGCAGAGGCGATATAATACGAAGGCTCAGAATACATCTCGCTGTAGGCAATCACCCATTTGCCCGATTTTCTGAAATCAATTATCGACTCACGAATCTCTTTTGCTACCGCGTAACCACCTTGAAAAAAACTCACATCAAGATATATTCCTTTTATGGCAGCATCAGTCTTAGCATGTGTCAACGCACTCTTTAGTGGAAGCAATCCAATGGAAGCCTCTTCTGCTCCCGGTATCGGCAAACCTTCAAAAGGGTTTTCAATTTCCATTTCGGTAATTGGCACATTCAATTTTAGGTGCAATACAGAATTTTCATCAACGACTATCTGCTTGTCGGCATCTGAAAAACTTGATATAGCTGCAGAGAAAAAGCCGATCAATAATACAACCAATACCACGAGGGCAAGTAATGAACCGAGGCAGGAAGCCAGAAAGGTTTTAAAGAAATTCATTTGTAAAATTTAAGTTTCAAAAGTAAACAAACCTGAACGCTAAGTAAAGCAGGTTGGTTACCTTTCGCGTAATATTTATGATACAAGAAAATGTCTTTCTTTTGTTGGGAAGCAACCTAGGTGATAGGCTAGTCTGTCTCAGGTATGGCATAGCCGAAATAGAACGCCACTTGGGCCTTGTGGTCAGGCGATCGCAGATTTACGAAACAGCACCTTGGGGAAAAACCGATCAGCCGAACTATCTAAATCAGGCAGTACAAATTGAAACACAACTGAGTTCATCTGATTTATTAAATAAAATGCTTGACATCGAGAAGTCTCTAGGGCGAACCCGTGAAGAAAAATGGGCTGCACGAACACTAGATATTGATTTAATATATTTCGGAAATCAAATCATACAAACACCTCACCTCATTGTTCCGCATCCTCGAATAGCCGAAAGAAGGTTTGTACTGACTCCCCTAGCAGAAATAAGTTCCGATTTCATTCATCCAGTTTTGAAAAAGACCAACACTACTTTACTAAAAGAATGTAGTGACGGATCATTCGTGAAAATATTTACAAGCTAGCTGCCTCAACGGAAGGAGCAATCTTCTTTACCAGCCCTTGCAGAACTTTACCAGGCCCGCATTCAATAAAATAGTTACCTCCGCCAGCAACCATATTTTGAACAGACTGTGTCCATCGTACCGGCGCAGTAAGCTGGGCAATCAAATTCTTTTTAATAGTTGTCACATCAGTAGAAGGGAGGGCGTTTACGTTTTGGTAGACGGGGCAAAACGGTGTTTGAAAGTTGGTAGCCTCAATTGTCGAAGCGAGTTCTTCGCGTGCGGGTTCCATTAATGGTGAGTGGAAAGCACCCCCAACCTGCAATGGTAATGCACGTTTGGCTCCAGCTGCTTTCATTTTCTCACAGGCTGTTTCAATTCCTTTCATTGATCCGGAAATAACCAGCTGACCAGGGCAATTATAATTTGCGGCCACTACAACTTCTCCGGTAATGGAGGCACAGATATCCTCCACAATTTTATCATCAAGACCTAATATAGCAGCCATCGTTGACGGGTTCTGCTCACATGCTTTCTGCATTGCAATAGCGCGTTTAAACACAAGCTTCAATCCATCTTCAAAAGAAAGTGATCCATTGACCACGAGTGCCGAAAATTCACCCAGTGAATGGCCGGCTACCATGGATGGCTTTTGTTGATCCTGACTAAGCGCAACCAAAACCGAATGGATGAACACGGCAGGTTGAGTAACTTTAGTTTGTTTCAATTCATCTGCAGAGCCACCGAACATCACGTTGGTTATCTCGAAACCCAGAATTGTGTTAGCCTGTTCGAATAAAATTTTTGCATTGGTATTTGAGTCAAATAAATCTTTGCCCATACCTGTAAACTGCGCGCCTTGTCCTGGAAAAATAAATGCTTTCATCTTACTTTGTTAATATAAATTGATAACCAAAAAGTTAAGTTCAAATTTAAAATTATTAACCAATACCTAACAACAATAGTCTGACTCAACTAATAAACCGGGTTGTGAGCTCTGGGGTAGGCAAATAACATTGATCTGTTTTCCCAAACCACCAATATCGGTTTCGGGAAACAAAATTATAAACGAAGTCCCGGAAAAAACGGGGAAAGATTCTGAAGACTGAAAACGCAAGCCACCAGCCGCTGAGCTCTTTTGCAATTTCTAACGCGGCATCGCTACGAAAATAGAACTTCTCATCCTTGATCAGAATAATGGTATCGATATTCGTAGAGGTTGAGCATTTAGTTAATTGACTTTGTCCGAATGCTGATTGCAGCGAAGCAAAATAAAATACCTTTTTGAAATCGTGCTTGATGATAAACTGCACAGACGCATTGCACAAATTACAAACCCCGTCAAAAAGGATAATTTTTTTTATCGAATGATCTGTACCCAATCTTTAATGGTCTTATTTTTCTTCTTCGGATCTACCACATTGAAAACAACATTGGCCATATAATAATAGGTTCCGGCATCTAAATCGCGTCCCGAATTGTCTTTTCCATTCCAGTCAATGAATATCGTATTCTCACCGCCCGATTGATAGGTGTAAACTTCCTTGCCCCATCGATTGTAAACCGTAAATGTGACACCCAGCACAAAACGTGCGCAACTTACCTTAAGTTGAGCCAACTGACCCGCATCAGTTTCTGCACTACCCGTACTGCATTTTGAGGTGGCTCCTTCAGTATTATAATTCCTGATGCTGTAAGCACTGAATTTATCATTACATCCATCCCCGTTTGGAGTAAATACATTCGGCAAAGTATAATAAGGACAATTATCGAAACAGAATTGATCACTTAAATCACTTTCGTTTCCTGCACGATCTACGGCCGAGACTTTATAGCACTGTGCATAAGATGCAAGATTTGAATGCACATAGAACGTGTCGGTTACCAACGTGGCAATTTTGGTAAATGTTTGACCATTGGCTGAGGCCGCATATATATTATATCCGCTTATATCTTTCTTACAATTCGGATCAGTTGGTCTTTTCCATTGGATTGTGTTGCTAAAACTGAATCCCCCTGAGTTGCCATCAAACGGACAAAAACTATTGTTTTGAGGATCGCATGTTACGGCGGTAATAGCAAGTACAGGCTTACAAGGCGGCACCTTATCATCAGGTTGAGAACAAGTGATTTCCGAAAAGTTAATTAAGGGAGCTTTTACTCTTGGATTTCCATAAGATCCACGGGTCATCACAGCATAACAGTAGGTTTGTGTTTGCACCAGCGGAGTATTGTTGTATTGACCTGAATCGAGATAGGTAAACTGCGTTTGCGTTACGTTCACACTATCTATCAAAGTCAGATCGCTGATCTTAGTTGCACCTGTTGTTCCCCTATAAATTCGATGCATCGGATAGTTAATCGTATTGTTCGACCACGGTACGTTGGCGGTCCAATTCAGTTGAACCTGTTTCAGGAAAGGTTTTAGATCGAGCCGCACAGATGATGCCACTGCTGAGGTATCTACAAAACCTCCATTGCTGGCAAAGCCAAGGATTCGATAGTTGTAAATATTCTGGGCGGTATTCAATCCTGTATCAACAAACGTTGTGTCTGTAAGCTGCCCCGGGTTAACTGCCTTGAGGTTAATGTTACCGCTTATGCCGTCAGCTCGTTCAACTATATAGGTATATGGCGGCGGAAACTGGGAAGCATTGGCCTGAAACGGCGGTCTCCATTTTACAGTAATCTGGCCTGCCTGAGTGTCAGTAATATCTATAGTAACGTTGGTCACTACAGGTGCATCGGCAATAATTGGTGGAATGCAAAACTCTTGCGAAACATAACTCAGTCCACCACCAGGTTTAGGGAAGGCTGCAACTAAACGATAGCAATATTTAGCGCCAACGCTAAGTCCTTTATCAGTATAAGTAGTATTGCTCGCCGGAACTTGAGCAATCAGAGTGTATCCAAGATACTCGGGCATCCCTGTGACACAGGTTGGTGGTGTGAATGGATAACTATCAACGCGTCTCCAAATTTGAATAGTATCTGCAGTTGAACACTGGGTGTTGTAAGCCTGCCATATCAATTGAGAAGATCGTTGCCCCGGGTTTAAGGTCACCGAAGTCCAAATCGGTGCAGGAGCAACCACTCTTATCTTCCACGTTGCAAAAGTTGCCAAATTCGGGTCTCCGTTATCGGTTGCTTTAAATACAACCTGGTAGGGCTGCTCTTTTACGTGAGCACACTCGGTTTGCCAATTAAATCGAATGTGGGCTTGCTCAGTGGGGCTAATCGTTGGCTGCCAAACCGAAGGGCCGGGAGTATAAGTCGCTGGTGATGGATTAATTGTGAATACTTGTGAGAACGCTTCAATCTTCACACTGTCAGGAGTACCACTATGACCACTGGTGGGGCTACCATCAGGATCAGTGGCAAAAATGTCTTGCGTTATAGGAGTACCGGCCAGAACACAAAGATCAGGTGGTACTTGAAG
>JABDGP010000063.1 GCA_013285945.1 Bacteroidota bacterium
GGCAAATGTCAGAGATTGTTTAGGCGCATATTTTAGCATCCTGAAACTCAGCTCATTTAAAAGTGCAACTTTGATCGTGTCCTTGGATGACTTGGCCAGTTCCTGTTTAAGGCTATCAAGTACATGACTCTGAGCGTTGGCCCAATGGGGGAAAATAAGGAGCGTTAAGAAAATAACTACACGCATAATCAACTTGCCGATCAAAGTTAACGATTGAACAATGCATTGGTTAAGCCAATGATCATAAAGGTACGTATTTACCAGATTGTGAAGCGTAATTACTCAAGTCCGGCTGATTATCTGCACGGGTTGGTTAGCTTCGGTCAAGCTACCGCTCATAACTACTCATAAGTAAAGTCAAACCCATGTTTATTTTTGGTTACTATTTTCAAAAGACTGGACAGCAACTCCAAATTGAAACTTTGATTCCCAAAACTCGTTTACAAGTATAGCAACATAAAGTTTTCTTGAAAACCTTTCTACTCAGCAAGAGTTTCTTTCCTGGCCTCATTGGTTTTCTAATCATAGTTTTCGTTGCTCATCCAGATCATAGCAGTGCACAAGCCAACAGGGCGTTATCTGTTAAATCTGAACTTTCATCATTATATGATGTCAGTCTTCAAATCGATTCGGGTATTGTTGATGACGATGACATTGATGAGCCCGCCCAGCTAAAATCGGTCAACAACTTACCGGTAAATAATTTCAGTCTGTTCTTTCAAGCAGCTGATAGCCCCCAGGAAAAATTTACACCAGATGCTCCTCACAGCATTTTGATTCATTGCCTGAAGATTTAGTAGAAGCCCTATAACCTGGTCTTTTTTTAAATCACTTCATCCAAAAAATTTATGAATACCAATTTTGTCCGCGCTTACGTGTGCGGCCTTGTCATCAATCGTTCATTATTCTTCTCGCGCACAGTATACTCTTATGCTCTCGTATCATGTGTATTTATTGTTTTGTTGCACCAACAGGTGGCCGCACAGTACAACCCAAGAGAAACTCCAAAACCTGCCTGGAATGGCCGCGATCCAGTGATTCATCGGGCGGGTGACGAGCCGTATGCCCTTTATCATATGGCATCACCCTATCCGCACGTTCGAAAACGGCCAAAAGAAATATGCAACTATTACGGTCTCTATACAGGCATGTGGATTCCGACTGGAAGAGATCGGATTTTAGGGACACATCCTTTGCTTGGTTTGGAGTTCGGACAATGGATCAACAGGTTCAACTGGGATTTCAATCTGGAGCTTCAGATAGGTGCCACTTCAAATCCTTATAATGTAGTTTACTATGGACAGACAGTGCCAACGAATCTTTACGGAGGAAGCTATGCGGGTCTCAATCTTGGCTACTCTTTACTAAGTCTTAAGCGATCAGTACTGTACCTAACCGCCGGAATTGGAGGAACGGGATTCACAGCTGAAAAAGGCGACGATACTCACGACCCGTTAAATATTAATTCCTTCACAAAAAATTGCGGCTTGGGCTTACAACACTTTGGTAAGAAAGGAGATTTATTTGGAGTAATGCTATTGTATAATTTCGTTGGGTATCAAAACCCTGGCGGCACACCAATAGACGGGAACGCGGTTACATTTCGGATAGTCTTTGGTGCGTTTGACTAAGGTAGCAATGGACATTAGACATTAGGGACTGGCAATGGGCACTTGGCAGTAGAGATTAGGAAAGTTGAGTGTTGATCATTTTTTGATCTCGCTCTCAACTACTGAAATATTTTCGTTTAATAACTTAAGCACAGCCTCCTCTTCCTCATGCTCATCGATTCTCCAAAAGTAGATATAGGCAATAATACTCTCAGCAGCGTGATTATTAAACAGGCCATTATAGTCGGATGGAAATTTACTCCCTCCTACTATTTTTCCGTTGAGATATTTAGCGCGCTCATTCGCACTTATGTACTGATTTACAGTAGGCATAAATTGAGTAATTATAAGTGACCTTATAGTCAAAGCTTCCTCACGAGAGTCATTTGCAACCTCCTCAAAAGAGTTAATGAATGATTGAATCTTCGGGTTTTGAATAACACTGATCTTCCCGGTAGTTTTGATAGAGTTTAAAACACCAAACTTTGGATCAAACGTCCAGGCCCATTGAACTTCTGCAAATAACGAATCTAGTTCTCTGCTCTTATATTGGTGGTAGTCATCATGATAAATTTGTGTAAGCTTCTTAGAAGCGCTTTCCGATCTTTTGTGGTAGGACATTGTTTTTACCAATTCATCACGGTTACTAATCATCTCCTCTACCAGTCCTTTCAATAAGAGTTTCTCTGATTCTCTATCCTTTCTTGCTTCGTTCCAATTGTTGATTTCCAAGGCTAGCAGAATACCGATAACAACCAGAACAATTTCACCACCCACGTAGGCCAGGTATCTTCCGAATTTATTTTTAACGAATGATCGTCTTTTCCTTCCCAAAAAATTCATGTTATAGACTCTTAACCATTATTCAGCAGCCTCTAGTTATTGGTTAAGATGAAGAAAAAAATCTAATAAGTCCAGATTTTAATAGCAAACCAGCCATAAACAGCAAGATAAATTGCAAAGTAGCTAAGGCAAGCTGACGTTAGCAGCAGAAAGGATTTGAGGATTTTACTCTTCGTCAATCTCCATACACTTATCGAACGATAGAGGCTCCAAAAACTTAACAAAGGAAAGAGCATGCTGCCAACCAGAATAGTTATCGTCCAACCATTCATGGATGATAAATTGTGAATATTTCTCAAGTCCACAGACAGTATAAATGGAGTGACCATCATAATAAATGACAGAACGGCGAATGTTGAGATGCTCCTCCCAATCACCTCCCTGCCTGTCATCCGACTCATCAAGAATAAAACGGTCCATATAACCGAAAGAATAATAGAAATGGTTCCGAAAAAAAGAGCTCCAAGCAGGATTGACCGCTGAATGTTCACAGTAATAGGAGAGATTTTTTCAAAGTAATCCTCATTCACAAACAATACTGGTTTACCCTCGTCTTCTACAAGAATGGATGTGGCTATTGGTTGATTGGGTTTCCGAAATTGTACATCGCCAACAGGAATAAGTGCTGCTCTTTTTTTGAGAAAGGCTGCCGTATAAAGGGTGTCATTTTCAACGAATAAAGTTCGCGATGAAAGTAAATCGTCAACCAATTTTAGAATCTCGTTGCGGGAATTATTTTTCTTATAGTAACCCAGCCAAGAATTTATCTTTTCTTTATTTAGCTCTTTTGCTACCGGCAGATCAGACGGGTAGTTGACAAGGAATTCAGTTATAAGATCTGTGATCCTGTGATTATCGGCTTCTCCGTTATTGCTTAGAAAGAACCCGACACCCAATTCCCTGCTATAATTAAGATCTGATGAAAAGCCCACCATGCCGCCGTCATGACCAAAAAAAAGTTTTTTATTTTTATCACTTCCGCTAAGCTTAGAAGATAACCCCAGACTATAGCCATAGGTTAATCCATTTGCGGCCCTCAGTGTACTTTGTTGGCGCTCCATGTCATTTAGTGTCGCTGCAGGTACTATGAGAGCACCGTCTAATTGTCCTCCGTTCAAAAACATACGGATGTATCGCGCCATATCTTCAGCGCTTGAGCTAATAGCTCCCGCTGCCCTGCCGTTGATCATTACCGGTTTGGATTCATGATATTCTCCATCGTAGCTATACCCTTTTGAATAAGGAGGCTCAAGTGTAAAATCAAAGGTGGTCTGATTCATTTTTAACGGGTGGATAATCTGCTGAAAAATGAAATCTTCGTAGGGCATTCCGGAATACTTTTCAATCAGAAAGCCAAGGATTGCATAGCCGGGATTCGAGTATGAGTGTCGGGTGCCGGGTTTCCATCGGGAGTACAATGATTTTTTATGTGTCAACACTTCTTCAAGAGCCGGCTTTTTATAGCCTGTCTCATTTATAAAGACATTCAGATGCATGTCATCAAATCCGGCGGTGTGCTCAAGCAAATGAATAACCCGAATTGGCTCTTCGGCTTCCCACTTATTTTCAAAAGGCACTTCCGGAGCGATGATTTTTAATCTCGATGAGAGTGAAAATTTCCCTTCTGCAATAAGTTTTTGGATAGCCAGCGAGACAAATGTCTTGGTAATCGAACCAATTCGAAAAAGATCGCTTTGCGTGACGGGTTTGTTCGTAATGAGATCAACTACGCCAACACCCCCCTGCCAGATTACAGAATCCCGATGAACGAGAGCTAATGATAAGCCTGGCATATGCTCATCCTCCATTATCCTACCAATGGAGTCCCGTAATTCGCTAATCGTTTTTAGCTGAGAAAATGAAGAAAAACCGGAAGTGATGAAAAATAATAGCAGAACATTTTTGATCATTTGGACAGGAGATTTGTACATAAGACATCGCCACAAACTAAAATGTTGCAGTTTCCGATGATCCCCCAAGCCATTCCCCACTAACGAGGTCCAATTATCGAATATGTCTTAGTACTTCGGCAGCCTCATTATTTAATGGATCTAATTTCTGGGCTTGTTCAAAGTTTTCTTTTGCTTTAGTCCAGTCTCCTTTTGTAGCATAAGCCTCGCCAACATTATAATACACGTTGCTAGACGTTGGAAAAGCCTCTTTATTTAGCTCAAGCAAATTGACCGCGTCATCATTATTTCCCTCAAGCAACAACATGTGAGCTGCAACTATCAAGGCATTTTCATCTAGAGAATTCTCACTTTTCATTTTTTTAAATTCATCCGCACCGGCTTTAAAACCATGTTCCTTCACCAGCTTGTAGAGTTTGCCGGCAGGCTTTTGGTCATTCCTAACCCAATTCGAAAAATTGGCAGCTTTCAATTGTTTGCCAAGAATGCTGAATTCGATTTTCACTTCACTATCCACTGCGGCTATCCCCTCTTTTACTGCACTCCATCGCTTGCCTTCTACACCAAAGTCGTTGCGATTGAGGTTAGTTGTTCCTGTAAAAATTACCTGAGCATCCCCACGAACATCTTTCAGTACACCGGATGGTGCATCCAGATGAAGCACTACCTCTTTGATAATTCCTTTTATTGTCAAATCGCCGATAAGATCAAATCCGTCTTTTCTTATTGTAACTTTTTTACTGGTAAATGTTATACGTGGAAATTGTTTTGCATCAAACCAGTTTTCTGATTTAAGATCATTGTCACGAAAATCCAAATCTGTATCTATGCTTTCGGTTTTGATGCTTAGCATAACCGAAGTTTGCGCAATATCTTTTTCATCATACCTGAACAAACCGGAGAATTCGCCAAACCTTCCCTTAACTTTTGCATATCCCATATATTTTATTGAGAATTCAACATACGAGTGGCTGGCCTCAATCGGGTAAAATTGATCCATAGTCAGAGTCTTTTGTTGGCCAAGTGCAGGAAAGATCATTACTATACCCTGTAGTAAAAGCACCATTACTTTTTTCATAAGAATTCAGTTTAAATATTTATTAATTCTGTGAAGCAATACGGGGGCAAGAAAATGCTTTTGCCAACTGAAATCGGCAATCCCTATAACGATTAACCTCTTTTACTGATTTTTTTGGATAAAAGCTGATGGCGTCTGGCCTGTTTGCTTTTTAAAGTACCTGTTGAAAGAGACCTTGTTGTTGAAGCCAGAGGCATATGCAATCTCAAGGATACTAATCCGCTGATTTTGGGCTTTCTTAATGTTGATCGTATTGATCACCTCATTTATTCTGAATTGATTAATAAATTCAAAAAAGGAAACACCTGCCTCCCTGTTTATCACTTCCGAAATCTGATGTGGTGTTTTCTCGCTGATTTCAGAGAGATCATTAAGTCGCAACTCGGGATTGAGATAAAGTTTTTTCTGAACGATCAGATCTTTCAGCTTTATGAAATGCTCCACTGTAACTACATCCCTTAAACCTGATTTTTGGTAACGCTGCGGCACGTCACCTCGCCTGAAAGAAAAGGGTTGCTGAATCACAAAGTAAGAAAGAAGGTAAACGCAAATGGTCAGCGGAAGAATATAGACGAAATCCATTTCGCGAACATACCATTGGCTGGTGAGAAGCACCGAAATAAAAATAACGGAAGCTATTGTTGACAGGCTCATTCCTGCTACAAGGCTTTTCAGGAATGACAATTTTTCCTGACGGTTATCCGATGAGGATTGCTTTAGTTCCTTTTGGGATTTTACAATAGACTTTATTGAAAGAATCAGGTAAACCGACGCATGGGCAAATTGTAAAATGAAAACATATCCATAGACTTTGTCAAGCCAGGAATTTGCAAGCATAGGAAATTTTAAGACCGAAAGCATGCCGTAACTTATCACGCGGTCCGGGATATTTGCCAAGCCCGCCAGGGGCATTACAATTACGAAGATTACAAATGGTACATAGTGTAAAGTGGTTTTCCATGTAAGCCTGTCCTTTTTCCCAACCAGCGAAAGCACATAGTCGTAAACCAACGGACCCAGAAGAAGCCAAACTCCATGTCTGCTACCAAAAAATAAATTGGAATGAATAAGAAATGATCGTCTGATAACCAGAAATTCTGCCTGCACCCAGATAAGCCAGAGGACGACTAAAAAAACAAAGAGGTTGGGTAGAAAATAATTTTTACGGTTAGCCACAAGGAACACCAAGAGCACCATTGCCTGGAGTATCCCGACTAAACTAATGACCGACCAAAAATCCCACGAGTTCATAGATCAACAATAATAATCATTCTCGGGCATCTCTACTTTTTTTTACCCGGTGTCCTTTGAGAGCCATGTATCGAAGGTAAAAAAATGAACCCGATTGGTGATCAGCAATTTTATTTTGATTTCGAGGGCCCAGGCTGACTCTAGTGTAATCTAATAGAGTCAATTGAATCACTAAATGAGTCGGCGCCAATTCTAAAAGAATCAATTGAAGATGAAAGAGTCGGGACATACAGGCTTAGAAACTCCATTAGTCATACTAGTTGCCGGATAATCAGGCATTAATAACCTCGTGCCATTTTCGGCCAATCGCGTTCGTTGACGGGCGTTTGTTATCACTACGGAATAGCAACCCGTTCGAAATTCATACCCCTACTATTTGTGGCATGATTGTGCTATAGTTCCTGCAAACTTTTCAAGTCGCTGAGTCTTTCAACACCTAACCCAAACAAAATGAATAAGCATGCTTTACTCCTCCTGTTCGTCGGGCTTCTCTCCTGTTCACTATGCCATGCACAATCGCTGAATAAATCCGATTGGACTGTCTATTCTGACGACAACAAGCCTGGGGCACTAACCGACACTATATATATGGGCAAACCATGTGTAAAACTCAACGGAGCAAGCAAATCAATTGCGTGGAATAAGAAAGTCAATTGCAGAAATTTCAGAATTGATCTGGACATTGCCGGTGAAGTGATGTCGGGTGTTGGTTTTCATGTGGCCGATGAATTGAATTATCAGTTTTTATACTTCAGGCCTGGCTATGGCGGCACTATCGAAGCCACTCAGTATATACCTATTTTCAACGGAGCTTTGAGTTGGGTGATTTATTCTGCATACCAGGCTGCCGCTGAAACTAAAAAACTTGAATGGTTTCATGTCGCCCTTGAGGTACGGGGTCAAAACCTGAAAGTATTTGTCAATCAAAATAGCAAGCCGGCCATGGACATAACAATGGTGAACACTGATGCTAAGAGTGGCGGAATTTTGCTCAGAAGCATGTTTGGCAATTCATACTTTGCAAACGTATCAATTCGGGAGTGGGCCGCCTACATTACCGACTGGGAAATTTCTGAACAACTGCCCCGAAACACGTCTTATGATTACGCCCAAGTGAGCAAAATAAAAGAATGGACAAAAATTAATGAGATCGAAGACAACTACGTGAACTTCTGCCGGTACTTTAAAAACCCCGATGGTGTGGTTGTTGCCAAACACGCAGTGCAATCAACGGCTGACATATCAAAACCTTTGAATTTTGATTTCATCGGAAAGCTCAAAATAATACTCAACGGAAAGGAGGTCTTTAATTATGACAAATACCAACTAGACCGGATACCGGATGTTAACAACAGGATTCTTCTTGACTTGAAAAAAGGTAACAATGAATTGATTTTCATTAGTGAAGGTGATGCGTTTGTATTTGGAAAAGGCTATAAATCAATCGGGAGACTGCAACATCAGAATTGGGGATTTATCTGTAGCCTCTGATTGATTGTGCATTGGGAGTAGATATTGGGCAATCGTAGGTCTTCCATTAAATTGCAGTCAAATAATTACTCCATGATCAAAAGGTTATTTCCCGTTGTAATCCTGACAGCCGGCTTGGTTGTTTACTCTTCACTCTCGGCTCAGCAAGTAAAAGAACCTCAAACCAATGCGGAGTGGTCGCAACCCTATCAGCCCTTCCGGATTGTGGGGAATCTGTATTATGTAGGCACCTACGAGCTTGCCTGCTACCTTATTGTAACGACGAAGGGCAACATTCTAATCAACACAGGGCTTGCCTCTTCGGCATCCATGATCAGTGAAAATATTAAAGCGTTGGGCTTTAAACTCTCCGACACAAAAATACTACTCACAACCCAGGCTCACTATGATCACGTAGCCGCAATGGCTGCCATCAAAAAGCAAACAGGCGCCAAATTGATGGTGGATGAAAAAGACGCTGCTGTACTTGCCGATGGCGGAAGCTCAGATTATGAGCTTGGCAAAAACGGTAGTACATATCAACCGGTTAAAGCTGACCGTCTTTTGAAAAATGGTGACACAATTACCTTAGGCACTACACAACTCATTATGCTGCATCATCCGGGGCATACAAAAGGATCGTCTAGTTTTCTTTTTGATATGAAAGATGAGCATAAGACTTACAAAGTCATTATCGCAAATCTGCCCTCAATCATAACAAGCAGGAAATTCTCTGACATACCCTCCTATCCGGATATCGCCAAAGATTACGAATACACCATTGATGCCATGAAGAAACTTTCGTTTGATCTGTGGCTAGCATCGCATGCAAGTCAGTTTGGGCTTCATACCAAACATAAACCCGGTGACCCTTATAATCCCAAAGCCTTTGAAGACAGAAAAGGTTTTGATCAGGCGATTAATGATTTGGAAGCACAGTACATTAGCCATTAAGCATTGGACAATCGACAGAAGTAAGCGACAGAGAATTTATTCGTGAATTGAGTAAGTTGCAAGAATTCGGAACAACGATTTTACAAGTTCATGGTCTGTCGGATTGTATTAGTTGTATTAGCCTGGAGTTTCTCCATCCCAAACTCTTTCTCTCAAAGTCTGGCTTCAATCTCGGGCAAAATCTCAGACGCTAAAACAAAAGAACCCTTGCCGGGAGCTGCAGTCTATCTGGCCAACACAACGATTGGCGCAGTCGCGAATACTGACGGAACCTTTTCATTACATAATATTCATCCGGGAAAATATGATTTGACTACTTCCATGATCGGGTATGCACAATTTTCAAAGCCGGTGATTATAGAGGGTAAACCCCTTACCGGTTTTGATATTTTATTGGCATCGAAGACAGAGGAATTGAATCCCCTGGAGGTCAGTGCAAAAAGATCAAACAGGAAAACAGATTTCGCGGAATTTAAAAAATTGTTTTTAGGGCAAACCGAAAATTCCTCACACTGCACGATCGTAAATATTCACGACATTTTTGTTTACAAAGACGGAACAACGCTTCACGCTTTGTCGCACAAACCAATCGAAGTAGTGAACTATGCCCTGGGGTATCGTATCTTTTTCGACTTAAAAGAATTTGCAATTGATTACTTCTATAATAGGGCAGTTATGTCCGGAATACCAAGATTCGAAGAGATGACTCCCGAAAGCCCAAGGCAGAAAGAAAGGTGGGACAGAGAAAGAGATCGTGCATATTATGGATCTCCGGAGCATTTTTTTCGATCACTGAAAAAAAGAGCCTTGAAAGACAACTACTTTAAAACATCTGATCCCAAAGACCATGAAATCAGTTTAGACTCACTGTTAAAAAATAGCGGCGACTCAGTGATTCATTTCAAAGGAAACCTAAAAGTAGTTTTCAACCATGAAAGGCCTGAATACTTCTATAATTTAAAATCAAATGTCCAGGTATCTACGTTACGTTTTGGAACAGGCCAGACAAAGATTTATGATAACGGGTATTACGGGCTTCAGGACATACTGCTCTCGGGCTATATGGGGTGGAGTTGCAGAATTGCCGACATGGTTCCACTGGGTTATCAACCGATCACGAAATTAAAATAACAATAGTCATTGGGCAATAGACATTGGTGGAGAAACTCTTTCACTTGACTACCGTTAGTTGTATACAGTAAGCCCTATTTTGAAAAGGTCCATTAAAAGAAATCTCTGTCTGACCATTGTTGGTTGCCTAGTCTTATCATTTGCTTTCCTTGGCAATAGCACCACTACCGGCGAGCAAAGCGCCACTCCCTCCCTCAAAAATTTAGTTCAATATTCGGGATCATATCAAATTCAAAATGATATTTCACTTTTGGCATTTATTGATGATGAGTGCGACGACGATGAGTCAATACAACATGTAACACATTTCCCTGTTGCAAATATTTTTTTCAGTTGTTTTGTCACGACCACCTCCCGCAATTACTGCCCTTCAAAAGAAACTACACCTCATTTTAATATCCCCGTCCTGATCTGCTGTTTGAAAATTTGAGCTGCCCCCTTTCCAGGTTACTCAAAACAATTTATCAAACAATTAAAATCAGGGTTATGGACATCAAGCATATTTACTTCCGCAATCAATTCATTATTATTTTTTTACTCCTCCCCTTCACATTAAGAGCACAAAACACAAACATTAAGTGGGGAGCACTAAATGAAGACAAACATAAAATAGACTTAAACCTTCAATTTGTCGGCAAAGAAAAAAACACAGGAACCACATTATGGATGAAGAAAAGCAGGGAGGGTTACTTTCTTGAAAAGTTTGATGAGAACGATATTCGAACCTTTTCAAAAAACATCAATTGCGACAGCTTGTTTCCGTCTTCGCGAAAGAAGACCATAAGGTTTAGTCCGATGCTCTATTCACATGAACTTATATATCTTTTTGCTCAATACATTGATAGAGAAACGAAACTGGAATCTACTGCATTGCTCCAACTCTCACCTACGGGTAAGGTAATGATGCGTACTGCAACGCTATTCACGCTCAATAAAGCCGCCTATTATACTTTCACAGTCTCGCCTGACTCTTTGTTAATTGGAGTGGCTCAAATTATTACAGAGAAAAAAGAAAACCATGTTACGCTTAAAACCTTCGACCGCTCGCTTGATACTGTCGCCGAATTTAAAAGCAATCTTGATAAGCCCGACAACGAGAACGTCTACGGAATGGGATTACATAATATGTTGATTGACAACTCAGGTGATTTTCTGCTGGAAGTCTATTTATTTACCAAAAACTATGAACGCTTTGGAAGTGCATATTGGCTGGTAAATCCTATTGAAAATACTATTAAAAGAGTCCTGCCCGCCTTGCAGGGGGCGGCTATAGAAACCTCTGAGATCGCTTTCAATCCCCATGGGGGGTTTGAAGTGGCGGGCATCAGTCAACAGCCAAACCCCAAGCCTCAGAGCGCCGATAACCACTTGCTGTTTTTCGGGTTGATTGACAAAGTAACGGGCCAGATTAATATTCTTAGAACTATGACATTCAAAATGCCTCACTTCAAGACCACCGGTGAGAGGGAATACTACAGCATTAATACTTCAACCTCTGTTTCTAGGAAGGACGGAGGAATAATTGTGATAGTCGAGCAGCAGCTTGTTGGCAAGAAAAATCTTTGGGTCCATATCAACGACATTTTTGTTACCGATTTTAATCCCGATGGCAGCGTCAATTATTTTAAGGAGATAGAAAAAAACCAAAGTTATTTATGGGGTCCATACATAAGTGCTTACTCCATCCTGCCAGTGTATGATCAATATTCCGGCACCTTACATCTGATATTTAATACTAATGAAGCGACCGGCACTACTTCGAAGCCAATGAGAAATCCAAAACGCTCCATGCCTGTGATTGTAAGTATTGTAAGTAACGGAAATGTAACAAAAAAACAATTGGCAGTTGCGGCCAACAAAAGCATAGTACTAAGCCCGATGTGGTCACGCCAGATTTCGAATAGCGAAGTTATGGTTGGCGGTATTGAGAAGCATGGATACAGAATTGGCAGACTGGATGTAAATGGTGTTAGGGGTAAATACTTGGGGATGCACAAGTCACATTATCATCCAAGAAAAGTAAAAATGCGACGTCCGTCTCGTGTGAACTCTGACGATGTGTTCATAGTTGGTGGATTTACCAGTGGCATTTCCTCACCGCCAAATGCTCCGCTTACGAACTGGTTAAATCAAAACGGATACCCGACACATTATAATAACGTAAGTCAAGATGTAGGTCTGTTTTTTTTAGCTGGTTCCGGAAAGAAAGCGGGGGGTCTCGACTTCTCCACCTCTCAAAGCGCTATTTATACACCAGAAATTCGCCCTCGATTTGCCAAAACGCGATTTGCCTATGTGTACGCCAGACCACTCAAAACATCTTCAACAAGCAAATCATTTTTTTGCTTCGGGGTTGGATTTAGTGCAATTTTCTTTGATTTCACAGAAGCTTCTTTTCCTCAAGTAAACACCCAACCTTCCGATTTCACTCTCAGTTATACTTCATTGCTCATAAACCCGTCCTATCGAGTGTTTACCCGCGTTGGCAGAAATGGTTTTATCACAGGCCTTGACATTGGCGCACGTTTAAATTTATTTCCTGGAAAATGGAGATATGATGATGCTACGAAACATAATATTACGGTCTCTGGAATGCCAAGTGTTTCTACTATTGACTTCTATATCAATTTCCCGATTCCGATTTTGTCAGGCATGACGGGTGGAGGACGGAGATAGGTATTGGTCAATAGGTATTAGCCTATCACTTCGAAATAATCAGTTTATATTTCAGGCTTCCCGTATCAGTTGTAAGTTCAATAATATAAAGACCATTGGTTTGCTGTGTAGTATTCAACTGAATTTGTGCATCAGAAAATACCGCGTGAACCGGAACCTCTTCTCCTATTGAATTTAAAAGACGAAGGGCCTGATACCATCCCAATGTTTTGATATTTTACCGTTACCGAGTTTGCTGCGGGATTTGGATAGACTATCCTTTTGCAAAACAGAATCAACATCAACGAAACACGTACCAGAAATAGCTTGATTGCCGTCAAAATCAACCTGCACAAATTGATAATAGTATTTCCCTAAAGTTGATGGAGCTACCTGCGATTGCAGAAGTAACACTGGTCTGAGAAAACTCCTTACCACTTATAAAAAGTGCCCAAACAAAGACGAGCTATCTTTTTCACCCAGCTAATTTTCACTATCCAAATCCAGAAGAGATTGATCACTAAAGTGAGACTGGCAATCAGTGTTAAATACAATTTTCCTAAGTCTGTCATATCAAGTCTTTTTAAGCGACCTAAGGCCGGGGTTTATTGATACAATCCTTTAGAGTTTCATTTCCAATCTTATACCAAAAGGGCAAATGCCGAATTTGAGCCAAATTATTGTGAGAGCCACGGGAAGTATTCCCCAATTAGGAAAATGACTCCACGAGTAGTTGCTGATATACTAGTTGATAGATGCCAGTTGGGCTGCTGCCAGTTAAAAAGAGAGACTATTAATAAATAAAGAGTGGGCAACCGGACTAACTGCCGATCTCGAAATTCACTAACATTGTGCTTCTGCCATTTTTAATTCTATACTCTTGAGCGTTACTATCATTCTCATCTGCATCACTGTAGCTATTAGCTTTTACACATTCAACAAGGCCGAACCGATGAGTCGGCTGATGATGAATCCGTACCTGATAAACACAAAAGGTCAGTACTACCGGTCTATCAGCTCTGGCTTCATTCACAAAGATCACATGCATCTGCTGTGGAATATGTTCTCCTTCTACTTTTTTGGCAACGCTGTAGAGCACGATTTCGGCTCGGTGTTTGGCGAAGCAGGGACATATTATTTCGTAGGCTTATACCTTACTGCCATTGTTGTTTCAGATATTCCCACATACTTCAAAGAAAGAAACAATGTCAGCTACAACTCACTTGGGGCTTCGGGTGGTGTAGGTTCAGTGATTTTTGTATTCATCATTCTTCAACCCTTGCAGTCTATATGTCTCTACTTTGCGCTGTGCATGCCGGGGTTTGTGTTCGGCGCAGGTTATATGGCATACACGTACTATCAGGGAAGAAAATCAAAAGACAACATCAACCACGATGCACATTTGTACGGAGCACTGTATGGCCTCCTATTCTGTATTGTTGCTTATCCCACTTCACTCTTGCTGTTTTATCAGCAGGTGAGCTATTGGATTGGGTCGTTTCTTAGTTAGTCGTTATTAGTTATCCCGTATAACGGTAACCATAATAGAGTTAAGAATGAAGATTCAGATTTACGATTTTAGAAGCACCTCACTAACATTGTGCTCTTACTATTTTTAATTCGACTAACAGACACAGCGCGCGATGCTTCAAAAGAAAGAACATCCAAAAGAAAAGCCAGGTTTACACCCTCGCAACAAGCACCGTACTCGCTACAATTTCAAAGAGCTTATCCGCAGTAGTCCAGCATTAGCTCCTTTTGTCCGGTTGAATGATTACGAAGATGAGTCAATCGATTTCGCCAATGCCGAAGCTGTGATGCTGTTGAACAAAGCATTGCTAAAGCAGTATTACGGAGTTGATTACTGGAGCATTCCTCCCGGTTATTTGTGCCCGCCCATTCCGGGAAGAGCCGATTACATTCATTACATCGCCGATCTGTTAGGAAGCTATAATAATGGAGTTATCCCGACAGGCCCTCAGATCAAGTGTCTTGATATTGGAGTTGGCGCTAATTGTATTTACCCCATCATCGGGAATAAAGAATATGGGTGGTCGTTCGTGGGCTCAGATATCGAACCGGTTGCTATTCAATCGGCGGCTAATATAATTGAGACCAACGCCAGGTTGAAAGGAAAGGTGGAACTCCGCCTGCAACCAAATTCGAAGGATATTTTCCGCGGGGTGATTCGTACCGGTGAACACTTTGACCTAACCATTTGTAATCCTCCCTTTCATGCTTCCTGGGAAGAGGCACAGGCAGGGACCTTGCGTAAACTAAGCAACCTGAAAGGCAAACGAATTACAAAGGCAACCCTGAACTTTGGCGGTAAGAATAAAGAATTGTGGTGCGAAGGCGGAGAAGAAAAGTTTGTACAAAAAATGATAACTCAAAGTAAGCTCATGGCATCATCATGCTTTTGGTTTTCTACTTTGATCGCCAAATCATCTCACCTTAAGAGTGTATACAGTGCCCTGAAAAAAGTAGAAGCAGTTGATGTCAGGACTATCCCCATGAATCAGGGAAATAAGGTAAGTCGTATTGTGGCGTGGACGTATGTAAATCGTTAATTGTTATTAGTTGATCGTTTGTGCGATAATGATGGAGGTTCTGTTTTAACTTCTAACGATTAACTCTCTTATCACTTCAACGCTTCAAAACTATGCCTGGCGTTTTCCCAGAAACGATCCAGCGCTATTATCCGCGGTTTGAAGAACGAAATCAATTCGGGCCAATGATCTCTGTTGAGGACTGAAACGCCAGTCAACTCTTTATATATCCTGCTTGTTTCCTTGCCTTCTGTAAGGTTGGCTCGCAATTGCCACTTCCACTCTTCTTCCAGCGCGGTGTGCAATAGTGATTTGAATTCCTCAAACTGTTCGAAATACAACTCACGAATACCCAAATCTTTGTGTTCGAGAGTAATACTTATTATGGCAACCTTATCGCTGGCATCCATGCGGAAGTGCACGTCCTTTATCGTTGTGCGGTAGTTGATCCAATTGATTTTCGAGCCTTCGGCCGAGGGGACAGGACTCATGTATTTCCCGAAGACTGTCCAGAACTCTTCGCGGAGGCTGGATGCTTCATCCCGTTTAAACATGGCGAAGTTCGTTATAAGTTAGATGTTATTCGTTATAAATTGCCTACGAGCTCTCACTTCAAAAATCTTCATTCTCTATTCTTAATTCTTAATTCACATTTACTGCTTCGATACTTCGAATGAAGTATGATGAATTCAGATCTACGATTTTAAAAGTTGCGGCTATTTTTTCACTTCGTTCAACAAAAACATTTTCATTCGCACATCCTGTTCGGGGCGGTCGGCTTTACCGGTTTTAGTAGCTGCAATTTTATCCAGCACTTCAAAGCCAATTTCCAGTTCGCCATACACCGTGTAGCCTCCATCCAAGTGTGGTGTGCCGCCTACAGTAGTATAAAGTTTCTTTTGCGTTTCATTTAGTGTGAGTTTGCGCTTAATAATAGTACTATCTAACTGTGAAGGTCGCCACACCTTGCGCTGCACAATATAAAACTGACAGTTGCTGCTCGACTTCTCAGGATTATTATCTCGGGCGGCAGCCAACACACCACGCTTATGATAAATGTTTTGCTCGGTTCTGAATTCTGCCGGAATGTTTGCCCCTGCGGCATTGCCGTCTCCCAGAGCCGCTTCTGACTTGGCGCGTTTGCTATCAGGGTCGCCACCCTGAATCATAAAATTGTTGATCACCCGGTGGAACAACAGGCTGTCATAAAAACCTGACTTTACCTTGCTCACGAAGTTATCGCGGTGCAATGGAGTTTCATTGTACAGCTTTACCACCATATCACCCATCGATGTGGTGATCAGCACGTGATACCACCCGTCTTTTGTATTGATCAGCTTGGTGTACTTTTTTATAGCCGATTTTTCTTCTGGTGAGAATTTCCTAAAAGTCTTGGGAGCACTGCACGCAACTAATAAAAGCAGGAGAAAGAAAGCGAGTTGTTTCATTTTGTAAAAATATTAATTTTTCAGTGCTGGGTGTATTTAAAATTCCTCTTTGGTAGCGCTGCTATCTCCGCTCACCTTCAAAAATCTCTATTCGCTATTCTTAATTGCTG
>JABDGP010000064.1 GCA_013285945.1 Bacteroidota bacterium
ATATTGTATGGCGACAGACCTTTTGCTGCATGCTTGTTCCTAAAGACTTTTTCAATAATGAATGACTCTTTACGCAAGGAGCGAATTTCTTCGGCACTTAGTGTAGGTGCAATTGGTCCGGTTGCAGGCGGCAAAGAGATCCAGGAATCGATTCACCATTGGATTAATGCCATGTGTATAATAGTAGTCGGTGCCTGAAAAGTAGTCGTTCTCGTAATGAATCCGGAAGTAGTTTGGTGAAGCTATGTTTCTATACAATGCAGTATTACTGATACGCTGTGCCGATACTGAAAAGAAAAGTAGTAATGCTGCATTTAGAAATATCAGTTTCATTCTTATCCTTAGAACATGATATACGTTTTGCGCAAGCGTAATGGATTCTGACATCCATAATGCTTTTTCATAATACTTTTAGTATGCAACAAATTCCTCTCTTGTCCTTTTTTGTCTTGATAGGAGTCTATATACCTGTTAGACCACGCGAAAATTGAGTAATTCTCCTCATACAGGAAGGTATTTTATTCTATTTATATCAATAGTAGGTTTTAGCGCAATATTTTTTGAAATTTCGATGTAGATAGATCGTTTGCATTGGATACTCCTGAAATTCAAAATTGGAAGACGGCCCTATATGTAATACCTGCTGCTATTGCTATTATAGGAATAATTGTAGGAGCGTTTATTAATAATAAGATTTCCGCATTACAATATACTGAAGCCCAAAAGGAAAAAATTAGGGCTGATGAAAATAATAAATTTCTTACTGAGGTTTTAAAACTTGCGGTTGAGCATAAAATTGTAGAGGAGCAAAAAATAGAAAAAAAAACAAAAGGAAATGTCTGAAGAGAAACCAAAAGAGAATTATAATGTAACCTCACACAATCAATCTGGAGGTGTTACTGCTGGAAAAGTAGAAATACATAATCCAACTATTATTGGTGAAGTAGAAATAGACAACTCAAAGATTCCTGATAATTATCTCATAGCACATGACACGCAAAATAAAATAATAGGTTTTAGACCTAAAATTGGAAAATGGAAGAAACCTTTACTCGCATATCCTTTGGAAGAAAAAGATAAAGTTAATGGACGGTTTGTTTCTCAATTAGGTATGATGTATCAAAGGATGGAAGGATACACCAATGAGGCACCCCAGCTATTATTTTTCGTTGCCGCTGGGGGACCTCCCTCTGATAAAGATAATCCTTATAGTCTCCATTATGATATACTACCTAGTTATATTGTAATTGGTGACGATGGAGTTGCAACATGGAAGATTGAATTAAAAAAATAAATTATATCGCTCCTAAAATTTAGATCAGTTCATTCATGTCAATTTCAAGAGCCTCCGCAATTCTCTTTAATGACAGTATGTGAGTGTTGCGTTCCCCGTTTTCTATAAACCATATACAACCAGTAAGAAATGACTAAGCCGTGGTCTAACACGTATATAGTTACCTCTTGATACAAAAAAATACTAAAAAAGATCAAGGCTGAAATATGCTTCCCCGCGCGTTCCATCACACCACCCCGCATTTCAGCCGGGCCAACGCTCTAGGTGTTTCAAATTACCATTAGACTAAGGAGCGAGTAGTGACGATTTTCCACCTGATGACTAATTATTCAATGATGATGCCCAACCAATGACTTAACTGCTGGCGACCAATGTCCAATTCCTAGTGCCTATTTGGCTAATGCCTATTGACCAATGACAATTGACTAATACCCAATTACATTTCGCGAATTATCATCCTAAGTTCATTCAGCATCATAGCGGTGGCGCCCCAAACGATTTCACCTTCGATAAGAAAGTGCGGAGCCAGCATAGGAAACATCTTGGCGGCAATGATTTCCTTTACCTGTACAGCATCGTCCTTAATCAGATCTTCAATATTTCCTTCAAGTATCTTCACTACTTCAGAAGCCTGTGGTATAAATTCGGGCTTGGAAGTGATGTATGCAACTACCGGAGCAATGGTAAAATTGCTGGGGATAACAAAGAACTCACTGAGCCTCCCTATCACTTTTATTTCACTTCTGCGAATCCCCATTTCTTCTTCGCATTCGCGTAAGGCAGTCTGAATATAATCCTCTCCTTGCTCCTTTTTACCACCAGGTAAACTAACCTGCCCTGCGTGTGCTCCTAAATAGTCGGGGCGCTTGGTGAGCGGGAATTTTATTTTGCCTTCATCTTCATGTAGTAAAATCAAAACACTTCCGGGCTTAGGAGGCAAGGTATGTTCGAATTTTGGTTTGATAAGGCCTGCAGGTGTAGCACGTAAGGGTTCATGCGCTGCACTTCCCGGTAGCGGCTGTTTCAAACGCTCAGACAACCACTCGGTTAACGTGATTAAATTCATTTGCATTGCCTCAATAAATCAGGTGTTACCATTTTATCATTGCGCTCTATCGACTTATGAAATGAATTGCACGCCATGTCTCGCTTACCATTCTTTAAATAAGAGATGCCTAGGTAATAATAAATCTTGTCAACAAACGGATCCATATCCAACGACTGCTTCAATAATCGCTCGGCTGAGATAAAATCATTTAGCTTTAAATAATAAATCCCTTTGTTGCGGTAGGCCCAGGCATTGTCAGGGTCTTTGGAAATTCCTTCATTGATGTCGGCTTCGGCACGGATCAAATCATTTTGCAGAAGATAAATATAGCCGCGGTTGTTAATATAATATGACTGGTTGTGATCAAGCCGGATAGCTTCGTTTACAAAATTCAACGCTTCCTTATAGTGTCCAAGTTCTGTTTCGATGAGCGCAAGTGTGTTGTATATGCTTGGCTCGGTATCATTCATTTTGGCCGCCTGCTGAAGTTCTATTTTTGCAGTTTCAAAGTTTTTTAAATAATACTGAACAATGGCATGGTTTACTTCCAATTCCATCTTTTGTTTTTTATCGGTGGCAGACACAAATTGCGAGGCCTTCTCGAAAGCTGCAAGTGACTTATTAAACTCGCGCATCTTGCTGTAGGTAAGTCCTAATGTAAAATAAGTCACGGAGGTGTCGGGCTTTAACATCATTACTTTTTCGAGATCGCTGATGGCCCTGTAATATCCCTTCAATTCATAACTGGTATTGGCACGGTTGAGCAATGCATTGATGAACAAAGGCTTGCAACTTATTGCCTTCTCATAACTTTCCATCGCTTTTTCATAATTCTTCTGAAGAAAATATACGGTACCCAGGTTGTTCCATGCATCGGCATAGCAAGGCTCGAGGCGGATGGCTTCTCCATAGTAATAATTTGCCTTCTCCCAATTTCGCTCCTTTGAAGCGATGTTTCCTTTCAATAAAAACTGTTGAATGCGGGACTCTTTACTGTCGCAAGAGGAAAAGAGGAGCAAAAAAATAACGAGGTGACTTATATTCTTCATAACTTACTTTCGTTGGTAAAGATATGAGATTAAGAGGTTGCATACTGTTGGTTTTTTTGTTCTGTATGGCACTTGCAAATGCTCAGTCTACGAAGACAGTTCCTCTAAAACCTATTTACAAGCAAGGCTGGAAGTATTTTTATGATGGAAAGAGGATGAACTCAGTTTACGCACTCCAAATTCCGTTGCAAGCTTTAGAAAATAAAGAGATTAATGAACGGTTTAGAAAATTTAAACAATTGCAGCGACTGAGGATTGTAGCTTACGTTCCGTCACTTATATACTTATTCACCAGCGTTCATTTCAGAGGTGGCGGACATCGCGGCTATTCTGCGCGTGACGCCAGCACAGAAACCATCTTATTACTGACAGGCATCGGGATTGCCGGCGACATCACATTTAATGCCATGGCGCATCACCAAATAGGCAGAGCGATCGACATCTATAATGTTCAGATTGCTGAAAAAAGTTCACTTAGCATGTCAGTGCAACCGTTGCCGAACCAAAATTCAGTGGGATTGACTTATCATTTCAGGTTTTAAACGATAATAATCGATCACCTATTTTGAAATATCAACATTGTTAGATTCATTTGCAGTGTCATTTGATATGAATAACATTCAAAACATCCACCATCTGCATCATCATACACATTGTATGACTGGCAGGTTTATGTTTTGATTTACTTATAAAATAAATTGAAAAGGCTTGCTGGATCAGCAGGCCTTTTTTTATTACCCGCTGCTCCACCCAACAAAAATGTTAACACCTATGAAATCACCCCTTCGTATTGCAGTTCAGAAGTCCGGAAGACTTCAGGAAGAGTCGCTAAAACTTTTGAAAGAAAGTGGCCTGCATTTTAACAATGGTAAAGATCAGCTGAAGACGCAGGCTGATAATTTTCCGGTAGAGCTTCTTTTCCTGCGTGATGACGATATTCCACAGTACATTGAAGACAGGGTAGCTGATGCGGGGATTGTGGGTGAGAATGTATTTAGGGAGAAACAGAAAAATAACAAGCTCATACAGCGGTTGGGTTTTGCCAAATGCAGGCTGTCCATTGCTGTGCCAAGAACAGAGAATTATTCTGGAGCTCAGTGGTTGCAGAATAAAAACATTGCTACTTCCTACCCTAACATTGTACAGCAGTTTTTAAACGACCGAGGTGTAAAAGCTGGCATTCACGAGATTAGCGGATCAGTTGAAATTGCGCCTGGAATCGGACTGGCAGACGCGATTTGTGATATTGTAAGTTCGGGTAGCACATTGATGAGCAATGGATTGAAAGAAGCAGAAACGATAATGGAGTCAGAAGCTGTTTTAGTTGCAACTCCTGAATTGGAGTCATCGAAAAAAGAAATCTTAGATGAACTTTTGTTTCGTGTGCAGGCTGTGCAATCGGCAAAGAACAACAAGTATATTTTAATGAATTGTCCCAATGAAGCTATCGCTAAAATAACTGCAGTTATTCCAGGAATGAAAAGCCCTACGATAATGGCTCTGGGCCGACCGGGGTGGTCTTCACTTCATTCTGTAGTTGATGAAAATGACTTTTGGAAGAAGATAAATCAACTAAAGTCGCTTGGTGCAGAGGGAATACTTGTGATACCAATTGAAAAGATGATTGCGTGAGATAGTCTTTAGTCTTTAGTCGCTAGTCTTTAGAAAGAGTCAATAGACATGAGGGACTGGGTAATTAGGGATTAGGGATTAAGAATTGGGTGATAGGCATTAGACCTAGGTAAGACATAAGAATCAAGATTGTAGTTATAGATTTAAATTATGAAAACTGTTATCAATCCGGATAAAGAGAGTTGGGCTGAGCTTTGCTTGCGGCCGCAAATACAGACCGACTTGCTGAACAGTCAGGTGACCGAAATACTCTCAAAAGTAAAAGCGAAAGGCGATAAAGCTTTATGTGAGCTTACTTATCAGTTTGATAAAATTGAAATAGATGAGTTGAAAATTTCTGAAAAAGAGTTCGCGGAAGCCTCAGGTCAAGTGCCTGAAGATTTAAAAAAAGGTATTGTGATTGCAGCAAGTAACATTGAAAAATTTCATGCGGCCCAAAAAAGGGAAACGATAAAGGTTGAAACAACTCCCGGTGTACTATGTTGGCATAAACCAGTACCCATTGAAAAGGTTGGCATCTACATTCCCGGAGGAAGTGCTCCTTTATTTTCTACTGTTCTTATGCTTGGGACACCTGCAAAGATTGCAGGTTGTAAAGAAGTAGTTCTTTGTTCGCCTGCCGGAAAAGACGGGAAGCTTAATCCTGCGATTTTGTTCGCTGCCCAGCTTACCGGAATAAAAAATATCTATAAGGTGGGAGGTGCCCAGGCTATAGCAGCAATGGCGTACGGAACAGAAAGCATTCCCGCAGTTTATAAAATCTTTGGTCCAGGCAATCAATACGTGACCAAAGCCAAGCAACTTTTAAGTATGGATGGAGTTGCAATTGATATGCCGGCAGGACCTTCTGAAGTATTGGTTATTGCCGATGAAAATGCAAACCCGGCATATGTTGCTGCAGACTTACTCTCGCAAGCCGAGCATGGTGCTGATAGTCAGGTAATCTTGGTTACAACTGAAGAATCTATAATAAGAAAAGCATTAGTTGAAATAGAAATTCAACTTGAGAAACTGCCCAGGAAAGAAATCGCACAAAAGGCGCTAGGGAATAGTCGCGCAATTGTTTTGAATAAACAAAATATTGCTGAGTTTGTAAACCTATACGCCCCTGAACATTTGATCATCAATACAATTGATTGTGATGAGTTTGCAGAAAAAATAATTAATGCCGGCTCTATCTTTTTAGGCCCTTATTCACCAGAGTCTGCAGGAGATTATGCGTCAGGAACTAACCATACTCTTCCTACCGGCGGTTTTGCAAAAAGTTATGGAGGTGTTTCTCTGGATAGTTTTTTAAAATACATCACTATTCAAAAAATAACGAAAGAAGGAATTAAGAACTTAGGACCGGTTATTGAAATCATGGCGGAGGCTGAACAACTGAAAGGACATGCCGAGGCGGTGAGGGTTAGAAATAGACTTTAGGCAATAGACAATGGACAATAGTAATTGGTAGATAATAATTAGGAATTAGGAATTAGGAATTAGGAATTAGGAATTAGGAATTAGGAATTAGGAATTAGGAATTAGGAATTAGGAATTAGGAATTAGGAATTAGAGAAATGGACATTACAAAACTAGTACGAAGCAATATTCTTGAATTAAAACCTTATTCATCAGCTCGTGATGAGTTTTCGGGTGGGGCTTCGATATTTCTTGACGCTAATGAAAGCCCCTACCCTACGCAATACAACCGATATCCCGATCCTCATCAAAGAAAACTGAAGCAGAGAATCGGTCAGCTCAAAAAAGTAAATGAAAATCAAATCTTTCTTGGCAATGGTAGTGACGAAGCAATCGATCTTTTAATCAGGGCTTTTTGTGAGCCTGGTCAGGACGAAATAGTAATCCCACAGCCTACCTATGGAATGTATTCTGTAAGTGCATCGATCAACAACGTAATAACAAGAGCAGTAAGTCTTACCTCTGATTTTGATATTGATATAAATAAAACACTGGCGGCACTTTCATCAAATACAAAGCTTCTTTTCTTATGCAGCCCGAATAATCCATCGGGCAACCTACTCAATTATGAAAAGGTAATTGAGCTGATTGAAAAATTCGACGGGCTTGTAGTCATTGATGAAGCTTATATTGATTTCACTTCGTCAAGTGGCTTTCTTCCTCTGTTAAATAAATACACAAATCTGGTTATACTTCAAACACTGTCAAAAGCATGGGGGCTGGCTGGTCTGAGGTTGGGCATGTGTTTTGCTAATGTCGAGATCATTTCTATTCTTAATAAAATAAAACCGCCATACAATATCAGTGTTGCGTCTCAGCTAATAGCCGAAGAAAGATTAAACGATGAAGAAGGCAAAGACAGTCGAGTAAGAGAAATCATAAATCAACGAGACTGGTTGGCAAGTGAATTGATTAAGCTTAAATCAGTTGAACGAGTATTTCCTTCAGATGCAAATTTCCTTTTGGTGCGAATCAAAAACGCTAAAGAGACTTATATTAGTTTATTAGAAAGAGGGATTGTGGTGCGCGACCGGTCTACCGTTTTATTGTGTGACGATTGCTTGCGCATCAGTGTTGGTACACCAGTAGAAAATCAAAAGCTTTTAAAAGAGCTAAGTCAATTATGAAAAAAATACTTTTCATCGATCGTGACGGCACATTGATTGTGGAGCCGAAAAACGATCCTCAAATCGATAGTCTTGATAAATTAGATTATATCGAAGGCATTTTTACATGGCTAGGGAAAATTGCACGGGAAACAGATTATGAATTAGTAATGGTGACTAACCAGGATGGGCTTGGCACAAATATCTTTCCTGAAGAAACATTTTGGCTAGTGCAAACCAGGATGTTAAAAACTCTTGAAGGCGAAGGCATATGTTTCAAAAGTATTCATATTGATAAATCCATGCCCGAAGAAAACAAACCTACGCGGAAGCCAGGGATCGCAATGCTGACAGAATACTTTGATAAAGAATATGATTTAAAAAACTCCTTTGTGATAGGAGATCGTGTTACAGACATGCAACTCGCAAAAAACCTTGGCTCGAAAGGAATTCTATTTAGTGAGGAAATCCTCAAGGCAGATTTGCCTCAGAAAGAATTAGCTGATACTTGTGTTCTTATCACGACATCGTGGAAAGAAATTTATGAAGTCGTGAGACCAAACCGGAGCTCTTCAGTGACGAGGACAACCAAGGAAACTAATATTACTGTAGACGTTAACTTGGATGGAAGCGGGAAATCGAATATCAGCACTGGTCTCGGGTTCTTCGATCATATGCTGGAGCAGCTTGCGAGACATGGGCAAATTGATTTAGAGATTAAGGCGCAAGGTGATTTGCAAATCGATGAGCACCACACCATTGAAGATACTGCTATTACACTGGGTGAAACATTCTTAAAGGCACTGGGCAACAAGCGAGGAATAGAGCGCTACGGGTTTTGCCTGCCCATGGATGACTGTCTTGCACAAGTAGCCATCGATTTTGGTGGAAGACCTTGGCTAGTATGGGAAGCGGAATTTAAACGAGAGAAAATTGGTGAGATGCCGACCGAGATGTTTTTTCATTTCTTTAAATCCTTTAGTGACGCGGCAAAATGTAATCTCAATATCAAAGCGGAGGGAACAAATGAACATCACAAGGTCGAAGCTATTTTTAAGGCTTGGGCAAAAGCAATAAAATTTGCCATTAGAAAAGAAGGCAATCAACTTCCAAGTACAAAGGGTAGTCTGTAAAATATTTAAAGAATGAAAGTAGCTGTAATTAAATACAATGCTGGTAACATTCGCTCGGTTGCATTTGCATTGGAGAGATTATCTGTTGAATTTGATATCACTGACAATGCCGAGGATATAAAAAAAGCCGATAAAGTTATTTTCCCCGGCGTTGGCGAGGCAAGTACTACGATGCATTATCTTAAAGAAAAAAAACTCAGCCAGCTGATTATTGATTTAAAGCAACCTGTTCTTGGTATTTGTCTTGGTATGCAATTAATGTGCAGCCATTCGGAAGAAAACGATACCCCTTGTCTGGGTATTTTTGAAGAAACAGTGAGGCAATTCGCATATAGAAAAGATTTTAAGGTGCCCCATATGGGCTGGAATTCGTTAACCGAAACTAAAGGTTGGCTAGAGTCCGGATTGGAAGATCAATTCGTATATTTCGTACACAGCTATTATATTGATGTTAACCCCTACACTGTGGCTGTCACAGATTACAATAAGCCCTTTAGTGCTGCCATGAAAAAGGATAATTTTTATGCGGTACAGTTCCATCCGGAAAAATCAGCAAAGGCTGGCGAGGTAGTATTGGATCTTTTCTTAAAAGTTTCATAACTTCTGAAATGAAAATCATTCCCGCGATTGATATTATTGAAGGCAAGTGTGTAAGACTTACTCAGGGAGATTTCGGGAAAATGAAAATCTATAGAGAGGATCCTGTGGATGTCGCGTTGGAATTTCAGGAAGCCGACCTGGAGTATTTACACTTAGTCGATTTGGATGGCGCAAAAAAAGGAAGGGTTATCAATTGGAAAGTAATTGAGGAGATCCAAAGCAGGACCGCGCTCACTGTAGATTTTGGTGGTGGTGTAAAGACCGATGAGGAAGTTGAGCAGTTGCTTGAACTTGGAGTGAATCAAATTAATGTCGGCAGTCTTGCTATTAAAGAATCAGAAAAATTTATTTACTGGCTGAATAAATACGGATCAGAAAATTTCATTTTAAGTGCAGACGTAAAAAACGAAAACATCATGATTAATGGTTGGCTTGAGTCCGCCAACTTTCGGGTATTAGATTTGGTTGATCAGTTTATCAGGCATGGGCTTGAATACGTAACCTGCACCGATATAGGGCTTGACGGCATGCTTAGCGGTCCGAATTTCGGCTTGTATAAAAAAATCAAAGCTCGGTTTCCGGGCCTAAAAATAAATGCAAGTGGCGGCATCTCGTCGATTGATGACATTAAGGAATTGCAGTACATGCAGCTTCACGGTGCCATTATTGGCAAGGCGATATACGAAGGCAGGTTTAACCTCTCCGATTTAAAAAAAATCTGATGCTTACGAAGAGAATTATTCCTTGCCTTGACATCAAAGACGGGCGAACGGTAAAAGGCGTAAATTTTGTTGACCTGCTGGATGCCGGGGACCCTGTAGAGTTAGCTGCAGCTTATGCACGGCAAGGTGCAGATGAATTAGTTTTCCTCGATATATCCGCAACCAACGAGAAAAGAAAAACATTTTCATCACTAGTAAAAAAAATCGCTTCTCATGTTAATATTCCATTTACCGTTGGTGGAGGAATATCTACTGTAGATGATGTCGCGCCTTTACTTGATGCCGGTGCAGACAAAGTGAGTATCAACTCCTCTGCCGTCAATAACCCCGGTTTAATTGATCAACTCGCTAAAACATTCGGTTCGCAGTTTGTAGTGTTAGCAATAGATGCAAAGCAAGTTGATAATGGATGGGAGATACACTCTCATGGCGGAAAAATACCTACCGGCAAAAAGCTCTTTAGCTGGGCTAAAGAAGGGCAAGAACGTGGTGCAGGTGAAATTCTTTTTACAAGTATGGACCACGATGGTACAAAAAGAGGCTTCGCCAATGATCTTTTAAAGAAGCTAAATGACTTAGTACATATCCCTGTTATCGCATCTGGCGGAGCGGGGGCGTCATTTCATTTTGCGGAAGTCTTCACACTTGGCAACGCTGATGCAGCTTTGGCTGCCAGTGTTTTTCATTTTGGAGAAATCAAAATCCCAGAACTAAAATTATTTCTAAAAAATCATCAAGTGCCGGTGAGGCTTTAAGTTATGGATGTTAAAAAATTGGATTTCAAAAAATCAGACGGGTTGATCCCATGCATAGTACAAGATGTGCAAACACGAAATGTTCTGATGCTTGGCTACATGAATGAAGAAGCTTTGCAAAAAACCTTAATTGAAAAGAGGTTGACCTTTTTCAGTAGAACAAAAAAACGCCTGTGGACCAAAGGTGAAACTTCCGGGAATTATCTAAGCTTAGTTAGTATTGAAGATGATTGTGACAATGACACTTTATTGATCTACGCTAAACCCACCGGTCCTGTCTGCCATACCGGAGATGACACTTGTTTTGGAAAAGATAATAAGGACAAAGACCAAGGCCTTATCTTTTTAGAGAATATCATCCAGGACAGAAAGAAAAATCCAAAATCCGGATCTTATACAAACACATTATTAAACTCTGGTATAAATAAAGTAGCACAAAAAGTAGGCGAAGAAGCCGTAGAACTTGTCATTGAAGCGAAAGACAATAATAAAGAGCTATTCCTGAATGAAGCTGCTGACTTGATGTACCACTTCCTTGTGTTGCTAGCCGCGAAAGATTGCCGTCTTGCCGATGTCACCACCGTGCTGACACAACGGCATCAGTGAAATCATTTATGGGCTATGGCCGACTTCGGATAAAGCTTAATAAAAGTAAGCTTGTAGGTTACCGTACTATTATTGTTTGACTCCGTGCGAATCCCCTCCAAAATGTCTTTCTCCTGATCATAAGTAAACGAATACATGAGCGACTGACCTTTAGGTTCAAAATGTTTAAGTACTAAGATGTTTCCTCCGGATAACGAAGTAAACTCACCTCGAACGAAGTAGGATGGCAAATGATTATTGTCAATCGGCACTTCAATATATTCACGGTTATTCTTCCCGTTGTCTCTTATGATTGCTACTTGCGCGTAATTTTCTTTGCGTGAAACTTCCTTCTCTTTTTCAACAGATGAGAAGAGGCCTTTGCTCTTTTTCACAACAACACTGGATACGGAATAAATCCCTTCCATGCCATTCGCCTTGTCTTTGTCGACATACTTCTTGATCAAGTCAGCGAAATTCATTTGCTCGTACTGGCTGGAGGTTTTTCGCTGATTCATGAGGTATAGTTTCTCCATGGAGCACGAACCGCAAATGGCCAGTATAAATAGAAATTTAATTTTCATGTATCAATTCAACGGATGAAATCAAAAAATGATGTCTTCATAAATGCCTTTTACCCAACGCCTGCAAGATAATCGCCCAAGAAGCGCAGCAGGTTTAAACAACGATTTGCCCATAAGCATACGGGCACACTCCTGAATGCCTTCAGTAATGCTGGGATGCGGGTGAACGCACTCAGCCAATTCTTCAATCCCTTTATCCATAGATATTAAAACAGCTACAGCCTGAATCGCACTGCTGGCATTGTTGCCAACTACTTTCATTCCAAGGATTTTCATTGCATCATCGTTGGTTACCAATAACTTGATGAAACCTTGCGTATTGCGTTTAGCGATGGCTCTCGGAATAGTACTGTATTCCAGAGTAACAACCTTATAATCGATTTCTTTTTCCTGAGCCTGATTTTCATTCAACCCTACTCCTGCTACTTCAGGACTCAAAAACATAATCGTACTTATGTTTTCGTAAACCAATTGCCGCAAAGGTTTTCCAAAAATCTTCTCCACTGCATAACGGCCTTCCAATTCGCCAACATTGACCAATGAAATATCTGCTGTGAGATCCCCTACTGCATATATATTCGGCACATTAGTTTGTGTATCATTGTTATCAATACCACGTTTTGAAATGTCGATACCAACCTTGTCGTCCCACAAATCTTCAAGGTTTGCAATACGCCCCACCGAAACAAGAGCTTTTTCAACATTAAAAGTTTCGCGGCTGCCATCATTATACTCTAATTCATATTCAACCCGTTCGTTGACCTTTTTCATGTTAATCAACCTGGAGTTTCGATGAATGAGCACATCGTTGTTTTCCATGTTACGCTCGATGATGCGCACTACATCCTCATCTTCGAAGGGAAGAATGCGGTCTCCTTTGTCGATCAAATGAACTTTGGTTCGGCCAAAGCCGGAAAAAATTGTAGCAAACTCGCAGCCGATCACCCCCGCTCCCACGATCACCATGCTTTCAGGAAAATCATCCATGTCTTCGATGCCTTCGCTGGTCATCACTATTTTTTCATCAATCGGCAATTCGGGCAAATAACGCGGGCGGCTCCCGGTAGCCAATATGATGTTCTCAGCCCACACTACTTCAGTTTGAGCTCCTTTGGTGATTTCGATTTCATTCGCGTCAAGCAATCGAGCCGTGCCTGTTTTGAACTGCAGGAGCTGAGAGTAGTTTGAGTTTTTCAATTTAAGCATGTGCTCCTCAAGCATTGACTTACGTTCTTGCACTGCCTTGCGGACTTCCCCTTGTATTTCCTTATAAATAACATGAGGCGCCTTGATATTATAACGTTTCAGGTTTTTACGAAAGGCCGAAGCTTCGCGTGAAAGTTCCCACCACGTTTTGGAAGACAATGCTCCATTGGTGACACCAGCACCACCCACTTTGGCTTTCTCTATCAGCAAAGTTTTCTTTTTAAAATCAATTGCCCGCATAGCGGCAGCATAACCCGACGGGCCTGCACCAATCACAACCAGATCAAAGCGCTCCATATAGACTTAAGAATTTGCTTTAAAATTTAGGATATTTGCCTGAAAATCAAAAAAAGCGAAAATATCATTTTCTGAAAAAATTCTTTCTTCATATCCTCCTGACAGGCACTGCCAAGAGCTCAGGTTCTGAGACTCGGAACATTGCAATCACCAATCTGATCTCAATTCTATTATTCCTTATTGCAATTTCCCTTGCTATCAGACACTGGAAAGATACTACTTATTGCGTACTGGTGATCATTGTTGGTTTGTTCTTCCTCACTCCACTTTTTTTTAATCGGGCAAATTTGACTTTGGCGAGCCGGTGGTTAGTCTCCTCAATCCCTCCTCTTTTCATAGTTACGCTGTCCGTTCTCAATAAAAAGCTTTACCCGGAGACTATACATATTATCAATTATCTGGACGTCCGGTTCTTTCTGATCGGCTGCCTTGTGATACCAGTATTGGTAGTGCCCTCTGATAAAAAAAGGCTACTGATATCAACCATTTCTGTCAGCGGTATTTTACTCGTTGCCCTGGACTTAATTCTTGATACTTTCAATGTCGGCTTCTACGACCTCGTTAATAATTATGATCCTTATTACTTCTCAGCTAATTTTTATAGCATTACTACTTACGCATTTATCCTTTTTAGCCTGTTGTTTGCTAAAAACCTGAGTGATAAAGCACTGCACGAGAATGAAGTCCTCATTTCGTTTCTTCATAAAGCTAACCGCGAGCTGGAAGACCAAAAGAAGGAGATATCAAGTCAGAAAAATGAAATCACGGCACAAGCCGAAGAGTTAATTGCTAATCAGGACCAGTTGTTGCGAGCGAACGCTCTGATCGAGCAGCAAAAGGAGCGCCTATTGGTAATTCAATTTGGGTTACAAACTGAGCTCGTGGAACGAAACAAAGAGCTTACACAAACCAACGAAGAACTTGTTCGCTACAACAACGAACTTCAACAATTCTCCTATACTATCTCTCATAACTTGCGTGGACCATTGGCACGCTTGCTTGGGTTGACCAACCTGATGGAAAAGGATTTGTCTGAACTCACAGGAGCCCAACTTGAGTTAGTCAGACTTGTCGGTCAGTCGGCGAGAGAACTTGATGAAGTAATCCGTGACCTGGGCAAGATCATTGACATTCGCAATGACATATATCGCATTCGCGAAAAGGTTTTCTTTCAGGAAGAATGGAGTATGGTATTACGTAGCCTCTCTACTTTCATTCAGCCAGACATGCATATTGAAACGGATTTTCGCAACGCTCCATTGGTTTATACTGTGCGGCCTATCCTTACCAGTATTTTGTACAATCTGGCCAGTAACGCAATCAAATATCGATCTCCGCAACGAATGTTACACGTAATGGTAGCTACAAAACGTGTTAATAATGCAGTAGTCCTTGAAGTTTCAGATAACGGACTTGGCATGAATTTAGAGCAGTTCAGCAGGAACATGTTTGGGCTATATAAGCGATTTCATACGCATATGGAAGGCAAAGGCCTTGGGCTTTATTTAGTAAAACTTCAGATTGAATCTCTAGGCGGAACAGTAGATGTGGAGAGTAAATTAAATGTTGGCTCAACTTTCAGGGTAACTTTTAGTGATCCCATTGAAGTGGATGGGCAGATTATCTTTGAAAGCGACTTTGGCTCTATTTTTTATAATGCCCGCAACAATGGAGCAGGCATCGTTTGGAAAAAACAAGTTACAAGTGAGCAGTACCGGCTGTTGTTTAGTAAATGTCTTGAAATGGTGAGGCTATACCATACTCCAATTTGGATATCTGACCTTACCCGGCAGGGAACTATTCTGAAGGAAGACCAGCAATGGATGGTTACTACGATTTTTCCGGAAGCAGTTCGTCAGGGATTACGGAGGGTCGCCAACATTTATAGCGAAGAGCAACACAATGAAGATTATCGGGCTCGCATTAAAGAAACAGCCTTGAAACTTGGCGCTGTTATTGAGTTCTTCACTAGCCGAAAACAAGCCGATGAGTGGGCTGAAAACTCTGCTGACCTCTTGAAAGTACCAACGACACAAAAATAAATTCAAGTGAGCTATTTGATCGAACTGGACAGGCAACTTTTTCTTTATCTCAATGGCTTACACAGCCCTGAGCTTGATCCTGTGATGTTTTATCTTACGAAAACATTTTTCTGGTTACCACTTTATGCATTCCTGATATTCCTGATTTTTAAGAATTACAAAAAAGAAGGCTGGTACTTACTGGCAGGCGCTGCTCTTACCATCTTTTTGGCCGATGAAGTCACGTCATCGCTGATGAAGCCATTCTTTGCAAGATTCAGGCCTTCTCATGAGCCAAGCCTTGAGGGACTAGTTCATTTGGTAAGAGGCTATAGGGGCGGATTGTACGGCTTTGCGTCAGGCCACGCAGCCAATACTTTTGGTACTGCTCTGTTTGTTTGGCTTGTATTGAAACCATATTACCGGTGGATTAGCTGGATATTTCTTTGGGCGACCTTAATGACATACACGCGAATCTATTTGGGCGTGCATTATCCTGGAGATATTATCGCAGGAGCTATCATTGGTCTTACAAGTGGTTGGATTGGTTTTCGCTTTGCGACTTGGTTGTTAGCCAAAAGCCGAAAGAAAAAGGTCGCAGGAGAAGCTTAATTTAAAAAGTGCAGTTCCCTCATAATTCGTTGCATCCAAAGGGAATACATTTTCTCTGACGGGTGCAAGCCGTCACCTGCAACCAGCGATGCATCATCTAAACCCTTTCTTGAGATATCGGTAATGTTAATATAAGAAAGGTGGTACTCGTTGGAGATTCTCTTGTTGATCTCATTAAACCGCTCAATGTCCTTTGAAATTTTATCCCTAGACTTAGCACCAAAAGGCGTGAATCCGTAATCGGGAATAGACACTACAAAAACATTCTCTTTTTTTCCCTTAGCCAAACGAATTGAAATTTTTAACAACTCTTCAAATTCAACAGCATACTGATCTATAGATTTGCCCTGATACTGATTATTAACTCCGATCAGAAGCGAAACAAGTTCATACTCTGGTTTTAGCTGAGCAATCTCAATCGCATTTTTCAAATTGTCGGTACGCCATCCTGTGGTGGCTATAATCACAGGCTTGGCAAAAGGCTTTCCTCTTTTAATCAGCTCTACCACCAGTTGATTGGGCCAACGCCCGGTTTCAGGCACACTCTCACCAATGGTATAAGAATCTCCAAGAGCGAGATACTTACTCACTGGACCTGACTGTGCCTGAACTTCCATCACCAATGTAATCGTTGCCAGAGCAAGTGCTAAATTAAATTTTAGTAAAACCAATTGTAATTAAGTAGGTATTTGAAGGTGATACTGACGTGTCTATAACAGTGTAGGTAAGTGTCAAACTGGTAGCAGTTAACAGACTTATTGTGAGCGGCTCGCCTTGTGACAAGATGTAATAGATCAGGAATTGTTCTGAATTGACCTGTGTAGAAGTAACATTAACG
>JABDGP010000065.1 GCA_013285945.1 Bacteroidota bacterium
TGTTCCCGTCACTGTTCCGGTAATGCCTGTAACCTTCCATGCGAAAGTTGTTCCGGTCAAATTCGAGGCAAATGTCAACCCAGGAATATGACCGCTGCAAATCTTGTCGGTGGCAGAACTCGTGATAACAGGTGCTGGGAATACCGTGCGAATAACACTCTTGGCTTGTCCTACGCAGTTACCAGTAGCCGGACCAGTGGGAGTTACCAAATACGTAACAGTCCCATTAGTTCCTGATGTATTGGTAAGTGGTTCATTAATATTTCCACTACCGATGTTTCCAATAGTAGTACCTCCTACCGTACCGGAGATTGCTGTCACTTGCCATGCAAATGTTGACCCTGCAACATTTGACGTAAGTACAAATGCGGGCAGGGTTCCAGAGCAATTTAAGTCGGTAAGCGTATTGGTTATAACAGGTTCAGGATTCACCGTTACATTCACTGTTTGAGGAAATCCCGTACAGCTATTGGGAGCCGGGCTTGTAGGAGTTACCTGATAGGTGACAACTGCATTTGATCCCGAAGTATTGGTAAGCACCTGCCCAATATTGCCTGTACCAACGTTACCTACTGCAGTACCGCTGACAGCTCCTGTAATGCTGGTAACTGTCCATGCGAAAGTACTCAGTGCCACATCTGCTGTGAATGTAATCTTACTGGCCGGCGTTGTTCCGCTACAAATTGAAGTTGCATTGGCACTGGTCATGTTAGGCTGAGGTATTACATTGATAGTAACGGTTTGAAATTGGCCTGTACAATTATTGGGACTTGTAGGAGTCACCTGATAGCTTACTGATCCTGCAACACCTGAAGTATTGGTTAATGTTTGATTAATATTCCCCGATCCCGTGTCATTGATATTTGCACCTCCGATTGTTCCGGTTTTTGCAACTACTTTCCAAGCAAATGTACTGGCAGCTATATCGGCTGTAAATACCAAGGTAGGCATTGCACCTCCGCATATAGTATTACTATTTAAGCTTGTCATGTTGGGCTCAGGATTTATTGTAAGCACAACATCCTGAAACGCTCCTGAACAAGCCGGAGCACCAGGTCCGGTTGGCGTAACGCGATAGGTCACCGTGGCATTCGCTCCTGAATTATTTTTAATTACCTGATTTAAATTACCTGACCCATTACTAGCTACTGTTGTTCCTGTAACAGCCCCTGAAATATTGATAACAGTCCATGCGTAGGTTGCGCCCGGCACATTGCTTGTGAACACAAGTGTTGGTGCTACCTGGCTACAAGTAAGTGCTGTATTCAAGCTCGTCATCACCGGCTCGGGCAAAACCGTAACGGTTAATATTTGTGGAATACCAGGGCAGTTTGATGGAGTGGGACCGGTAGGTGTAACCTGATAAGTAACAGTTCCGCTAGCTCCGGATTTATTAACCAAAGTTTGAGTTATGTTACCTGTACCGGTGTTTCCAACAGCTGTACCAGAAATCCCAGCGGTTACGTTGGTTACGCTCCACGCAAATGTTCCGCCGGTATTGGAGGTAAAGGTTATACCAGGGGTATTCTCACTGCAGACTGTTGTCGCAGCAGCACTTGTCATTTGAGGTGTGGGCAGCACAGTAACAATGAGCGTTTGATTCGTTCCGGTACAAAGAGCTGGTGATGAGCTTACCGGTATTACGTTGTATGTAACAACAGCGCTGGTGTTGGTTGTATTCGTTAATGTCTGCGTGATATTCCCACTGCCGGTATCACTGATACTAGCACCCGATACAGTGCTACCGGTGATATTGGTAACTGTCCATGAGAAAATTGTTGCTGGTACGTTAGCAGTAAAGGTAGCCGGAGTTCCGCCGCTGCATATTGTGTATACCGCGGGGCTCGACATTACCGGTTCCGGATTTACGGTAAGCACAACCGTCTGCGGATCGCCTGCGCAATTAGGTGATGCTATTGCTGTTGGTGTTACATTGAAAGTTACGAACCCTGCTGCACCAGAAACGTTTTTTAAAGCCGTTACTCCCGTAAATGTTGCTGAGAGATTGCCACTTCCTGTTTGCGCAATCGTCGCTCCGGTTACACTTCCCGAAATATTAGTTACCACCCACGAGAACGTACTAGGTATAGCCCCAGCTTGAAAAGCTAAGGTAGGCGCAACTCCGCTACACACCGAGGGGTTCGTAGCCGAGCTCATAGCAGGCCGTGGGTTCACAGTCACGCCAATGGAAGCCGGTGCACCAACACAACCCGAGGAACTGGTTTCTGTTACCTGAATAGATACCGACGGAATTGTACCATAATCCACATTTATAGTGCTTCCCGATCCGCTTGGTGTTGCACCTGTTACAAGCCATGTATAAGACGAAGTAACATTGGGTGTGGCAACACTGTATGGAACCAAAGTTTGGCCTGAGCAAACCTCTGTAAGGTTAAGAAGCGGAGTGCTGGTAATGGTATTGGCAGCCGGAGCCGAGTTAACATTCACAGTCATTGTGTTATGATTACCCGTGCAGCCATTCAATGTTTCAACCACATCAATGTTCACTGTACCTGTGGCAGCCGGAAATTTCAACAACACAAAGAAGTTAGAAGAGTTGGTCCCGCCACCACCAAACACGTTAACATCTGCAGCAGGCGTTCCCGTAACTGTCCATGTGTAATTAGAACCAGCATTAAAAGTCGGGTCTAACTGATATAGTAGAATATTATTTCCGGTGCAGACCGACGTATTCCCCTGAATGGGATTATCCTTAGGCCGCGGCAAAGTTGTTAAATTGACAGTAGCTGTATTAAAACAGTTTGTTGGATTTGAAGTATCAACAACTTTCGCATACAAAGTCGCCGACCCCGTTAAAGTATAGCTGGCAGGCGTTGGCACTAGCGTAGTGAGAGCTACATCAGAGTACCACGTCACTGTTCTGTTCACCAGAGAGCCGTTGGCAATGGCCGTATTGTAAGTCGTCAAATCAAACGGGCCATGAGTATTGCTGTGTGGTGGAATTGGAGTAATGCCCACATGATCTTCACAAAACGAAAGATTCTGATTGACAACCGTAGGCAAAGAATTCACAGTGAATGTAAGCGTACCTGTATTCACGCAATTAGTGGCCGAAGTGGCAACGAAATAAAAAGTCTTAGCTGTAGTTGTATTAACCGTCACATCGGTTGCGGGGCTTGCCGCAGAAGTGTGTGCAGGGTTTGTCCACCACGTCACTGTAGGCGCATTAGTGACTGCAGCATTGTAAGAAGTCAAATCCACATGGGCATGGGAGTGTCCATTCAATACATCTTCGCACAATTGCGGAGTGGGGTCTATCGAGGTAGGTAAGGGATTAATGTTAATTGTTGTTTGGGCCGAATTATCCGGACAAGCATTGGCCGTTCCTAACTGACCGAACTTGCTCTGAACGTTCCATTTAACTACAACAGTTTTAACAGTTCCTCCTGCCGGAGTGTCACCAGGTAACCCGGTGATCGCTGTTGAAACACTATTCGGGCTCGTGATCGCAGTACCTCCTACTGCGCCAGATACTATTGACCATGTTCCTTTATCCACACCATTGATGGCAGTGGCTGTTAGCGGAGTCGCTGCTCCATTCCCCGTGACAAGAGCACACACTCCAAATGGCGAGGATGCTGGTGCAATTATCGTAGCTGCTGCCGGAGGCAGGTCCTGTGTGTTGGTTACGGCTGTGCTTGCGCTACTTGAACAAAGCGTAGTGTTGTTTTGAATAAAAGTGAAATAGGTAACTGTCGCATTGCTGGATGGCGTAAACAAGTGATTATTCGATCCTGCCAAAACACCAGTAGCGGGTGTGTATGTTGGAGCGGCTGTAGTTGACCATAAAACAGTAAATCCTGCACCAGGGTCAGTTACAGAAAGTTGGGAGCCGGTACCTGCCGTTGAACAAGATACCGCACCGGTTGCTCCAACAGGCGCAGCCGGCAGTGGATTTACGGTAAAATTTACAGTAGTGTTAAATACCGTTTGGCATCCAAAAGGAGTAAGTATCGAAACAACTGTGATTACATGCGGACTGGGCGCAGTTGCATTCAATGCTACTTCTGAAAAGGTAATTGGTGCTGCAGGAGCTCCGGTACCCAGGTTTACTGTAAAATTCTTCGTTGAACTTGAGCCACCGTCAATTTTGTATGTCAAAACATAGGTTCCGGCAACTGAGGAAGCTCCAGTAAGATTAAAATTCAGCTGAGGATCAGTTGTAGATGCACCATTATCGCAAGTACTGGTTGGAGTCACAGAAGGAGCAGTTGCAAAAGCCGGCGCAGTTCCGCCAATGGTTACTGAAGCCGTTCCCCCAAAGGCTGTCCCAATACAAGTATTCGCATCACTAAGCGCTGTAATCTGATAGGTTGTGTTGACCCCTGGGTTTGGGGCAGTTATGGTAAATGTATTTGTGGGCCAGCCGCTTACCACCACGGGGCCACCAGGTGTCATAGTATAGGTTATATTAAATGGTGCCGTACCAGTTAAGGTCCAGTTAATATCAGGCGCTGGGTTACCTGAACAAACTGCCCCGCCACCAGTTGGCGTAGCTGCCGTAGGCAATGGATTAACAGTAACAGTAATCGGACCAGCGGCCTGAGCTGCACAAAGGCCAGAAGTTGCAACTCGTTGATAAAAAGTAGTAACGGTTAAAGCCGGCGGTGAGTAATTCACACCCGTATTTGCGCCACCGGCACTGCTCCACGGCCCGGTTGAGGACGTGGTGGACTGCTGCCACAAATAAGTATATATAGAGCCATCTCCACCGCTTGCTCCTAAAACTGATGTAAGTGGGGTTGGTGTTTGACCTGAACAAATACTTTGATTGCCGCTTACTGTTCCAGGGCTTACTGCCTGATTAACAACAACGGTCATTGGATTGGATGCTCCCGTGGGTGGAGTACAAGACCCAGAAGTAGCTACCCGTTGAAAATAAGTAGTCTGAGTTAGAGCCCCTGAGGTGTATGTAGAATTTGTTGATACACCAGGCGCATTCGACCAAGGACCAGTAGAACTTACTGTAGAAAATTGCCACTGATAAGTAAATGTGCCATTACCACCCGTTGGCAGAGTCGCACTCGTAAATCCTGCTGGTGCAGATCCAGTACAAATTGTAGCCGTTCCCCCGCCAATAGTGCCGCCATTTACCAGCTGGTCAATTTGAATGGTAATAACATTTGAGGCCACACTCGCACAGACACCCGAACTAGCAACTCTCTTATAATAACGAGTTGCGGTGAGCACAGGAGGGTCAAAGTTTAGTCCCGTCTGACCCGCTATGTTCGTAAAGGTTATATTATCTGGAGAATCTTGCCATTGATAAGTATATGTTACTCCGTCACCCTTGGTTGCTACGGCACCATGGACCGCCACACCCCCGATACCGTCACCAAAAATAGACGGTGGGTCATACCCATTGCACTGCGGAGTTAACCCCGAGTAAACAATGGACCCTGGCACGACAGTAGGATCAATTGTAAAAGAAACCGTTGCTGTAGGGCTTACGCAACCATTGCCAACAGTTTCAGTAACATAAAAAGTAGTGGAGGTCGCATTAGCCGGATTTTTGCTAAGATTTGGCGCTGTCGTCACGGGGTTATAACTAGCGCCAGTTTGCCTCAGTACTGACAACGCTGCATCACTGTACCATTTAAAAGTTCCAGTACCATCAGGTGTGGCTGTAGCCGTCATGGAATAAGTGGCATTACCCTGATTTGCGCAAAACGTCAGTGGGCTAACCACAGGCGCATTGTCGCTGGCAATAATAGTGACCGCAGCAGAGGCGGTTACAGGAGCCGGGTTGGTTGGGTCACCGGTGTATGCATTGCAAACATTCCAATATTGAAGTTGAATCCAAAAAGTCTGATTAACAGCTTGGCCTACAGGCGAGGTTGTAGTAATGGTACCCATAAAGGCTGTTCCTGTTGGAGGAGCGCTTCCAGTATAGGGCACTTGAATAACCCCAAAATTGTCAGGAACATTGTTGACAGAAAGTGGCGCATTGCCAGTCGTTGGGTAGTACCCTGAAGGATATATCAAGGTCCCGCTTGCATCGGTAACAGGTATAGTCGTCCCGCCCATACTTGCCGGTAATGTGATATTCACATTTGGAATATTACCCGATGCACCATTTTGGCTGCCGTAAAGAATCCTGACCCACCGGGTAGAAGTATTCGGGAAATTCGCGTCTGCAGCTATTGAACAATTCATCGTGGTGATGTCATTAAACATCATATTGACGTTATTTCCCCGACAAACCTTATCGGTATTTGCCACAAAGGGAACCGGAAGTTGAGTATTTCCTAAATTGCCACTCAATTTATTATCGGTACTGTAAGACGTAAAACTGTGGGAAGTTCCCGCCGAATTACAAAACGAAGACGTATTAATATAGGGGGTAACTGATGCATTGAAATGACATTCGTTGGGGGCCGCACCTGCAACAGCCAGGGGGTAAAGATGCGTTGGCTTAACTACAAACAATACTCCTGGATTTCCCGCTAAACTGGTAGCACCAATGTATGTGCTGCTTGCTGCTCCGGTATTATCGCATTGAGTCGGGAGCCAGTTGTTTGATGCACCATCGCCCCACACAACCTCAACTCGTAAACCGGGTGCGTTCCATGTACTACTGTTCCTATATCTAAGACTATACGTGAATATCCACCAGTGAAAATTCATGTTCACTTGTGCACACTGGTTAACGGTGCCATAATCTTGTTCGGAGGTATAGACTACGTCCGTAGCGCAATCAAATACTGCATTGTTGACTGCAGTCTTTCCGGAAAAAGGAGTCACGCCACCAGCAGCAGTGACTGTGCCCCCACCAAGGTAAGTTACAGTCACAACATCACCGGGTTTTAAATAAGGCTCGGTTGGAGCATGTCCGGGAGCAGTTGATGCATCAAATTTTACCCTGATTGCTGAGGCTCCAAACGTGTTTACACTGATGATAGTGACTGGAGTAACGCCTACAGTCACAGCCCAGCCTACTAAGGAGTGAGGTGCAGTATCAGAAAAACCAATGCTTCCGCTGGATAACGTAAACGCAACATCTACTTCCTGCTGGGTAAGAGTTACACCCGTGGAAGACCCTGAATAAACTGCTTGGGAAAACGCTAGTTTACCAGAAAAGAAGAAAATTGAGAGAAAAAGGAATGTTAAATAATGAAGTCGTAGAAAATGAAGGTTCATTAGGTTTAGGCTATATCTAATGGTTTATATTCTGGCATACCAATAAGTGTAACCTTTCATTTATCTGTTTAATCATTCGAAATAATTATACAATCAGTAAAAGGCACTATACAATCATCCAAACTTACCCATAATTCTTCAAAATTGAAATAATTTAGGACAAGCGGGCGGTCAATTTCACAAATAGCCTACCTTTGCGCCCGTATTTTTTTGCCATACTATGTCTTCTGTAAAGTATATCTTCGTCACCGGTGGCGTTACCTCTTCTTTGGGTAAAGGCATCATCTCTGCCTCCCTCGGAAAACTGCTTCAGGCGCGAGGATTTTCGGTGACTATCCAGAAATTTGACCCTTATATCAATATCGACCCGGGTACCCTCAACCCCTATGAACACGGCGAATGTTATGTAACCGACGACGGAGCGGAGACTGACCTTGACTTGGGTCACTACGAGCGTTTCCTGGATGTGCGTACAACACAGGCCAACAACGTCACCACCGGTCGTATTTACAACAATGTGATCACCAAAGAACGGCAAGGCGAATACCTCGGCAAAACCGTGCAAGTGGTGCCCCACATTACCGATGAGATCAAGCGCAATATATTTTTGTTAGGCGAAAGCGGGCAATACGATTTCATCATCACCGAAATAGGTGGCTCTGTTGGTGATATCGAATCTCTTCCCTTTGTGGAAGCTGTCCGCCAGGTGCGTTGGGACTTAGGTGCCAACCATTCCATGGTAATCCATTTGACGCTCATCCCCTACCTCAAAGCTGCAAAAGAACTCAAAACCAAACCTACTCAACACTCTGTAAAAGAACTTTTGTCGTACGGAATACAGCCTGATATTTTAGTATGCCGCACCGAGTTGCCATTGTCTATGGAGATCAGGAAAAAGCTGGCGCTCTTTTGCAACGTCAACGTGAATTCTGTAATCGAAGCTATTGATGCCGACACCATTTATGACGTGCCGTTGCTGATGAAGAAAGAAAAGTTGGATGAACGGGTTCTTGCTAAATTAAAACTCGCTACAAAACATGAGCCGGAGTTGGAGCAATGGAAAACGTTTCTGGGCAAGCTCAAAAATCCTGTAAATGAAGTTAATATTGGATTAGTAGGAAAGTATGTTTCCTTACCCGATGCCTATAAGTCTATCGCAGAAGCTTTCATTCATGCCGGTTCGCAAAATGACTGTAAAGTAAATGTGAGATGGATTTCATCAGAAGACATCAGCAAGGAAACCGTTCAGTCAATCTTCGAAAGCCTTGACGCAGTCCTCGTTGCACCTGGTTTTGGTGAGCGTGGCCTAGAGGGCAAGATCGCAGGCATCCGATATGTACGTGAAAATAAAATCCCCTTCCTGGGAATCTGTTTAGGTATGCAGATGGCTGTTGTAGAATTTGCCCGCCATGAATTGAAGATGGATGCCAGCACAACTGAACTCAACCCTAAAACTAAACATCCGGTAATTGACTTGATGGAAGAACAGAAAAAAATTACCAACAAGGGTGGCACCATGCGACTCGGCTCATATACTTGTAAGCTAAAGAAAGGATCGAAGGCCAATCACATCTACGGTGACAGCGTCATTCATGAAAGACACCGCCATCGCTATGAGTTCAACAACAAATACCTTGAACAATTTGAAGAGGCAGGAATGAAAGCGGTGGGCATTAACCCCGATTCTGGATTGGTCGAAGTGGTTGAACTAAAAGACCATCCGTGGTTTATTGGTGTACAATATCATCCGGAGCTGCGTAGCACTGCATTAAATCCTCACCCACTGTTTGTAAAGTTTGTTGAAGCGGCAATGGAATATAAAAAAAACCTAAATCGTTAATTGCCTAATTGGCTTTTAGCTATTCAATAGAAACTAATTTTTAAAATTATCTAATCTTCAAATTCTCAAATTAACATGGATAGGAATTCGGCCATAGGTCTTACTTTGATTGCAGTATTGCTGGGAGCTTACTTTTATTTTTTTTCACCATCACCTGAGCCGCCCAAAAGCAAGCCGGTTTCGACTGAAATCTTTACAGCCAAAAAAGACACGACATCACAAAAGTTAGTTGATGTTGTCGACAGCACCATTGCAAAGCAATATGGCGACCTGGCTACCTTCCTTACCGGAAAGGAAGAGTTTACCATTGTAGAGAACGACGAACTGAAATTGACCTTCAGTAATCGGGGCACACTAAGCGAAGTAAACCTCAAAAAATTCAAAACATACAGCCAGCAGCCACTGCTCCTCGCCAAAGACGACAATAACAAATTTTCGATGGTAGCCTCTTACAATGGGCGCGCCATCGACCTGTATCAACTACATTATCGTCCTGAGGTTTCAAAAAACGGAGACACAACCCAGATCAGTTTTGTCGCCAGGCTTTCTGACAATTCTTTTCTAAAACATATTTATTCAATTCCAACAAAGGGATATCATTTTACATATCGCATAGAAACACAAGGAGTTTCCTTAACTGGAAAAAGTATAGATTTTTCGTGGGTAGATTTTGTTCCCTTGCAGGAAAAAGATCTTACCGACAGTAGAAATAAGACCACGGTCAATTATTATTTAGCCAATGGCTCATTTGATGGCCTCTCTGACACATCGCCCGATGCAAAATCCGTAAGCGATGGTTTGAAGTGGGTGGCCATCAAGCAAAAATTTTTCTTAAGCGCGATTTTTACAAAAGACAAATTTACTTCCGGTTCATTCACCACTGCATTCGATGTCAAAGACTCTTCTCATGTAAAGAAAGCTGAAGTAAATATTTCTATTCCTGCGGAAGCTGTCGCATCAAAAAAGGCCAACTTCTCCTATTATTTTGGCCCGAACGATTACAGAATTACCAAAGACGTTGCAGAAGGATTTTCACGCAACGTGTACCTCGGCTGGCCACCAGTCATCTGGGTCAACAAGTTTTTGCTGATGCCTGTGTTTGAATTCTTACAATCATTCATCGGCAACTACGGAGTCATTATCCTCTTGCTTGTGTTGTTCATGAAGCTGTTGCTTATGCCACTCACCTACAGCTCGTACATGGGCATGGCCAAAATGCGATTGCTCAAACCCGAACTGGACGCCATCAAGGAAAAGAATGGCGACAACATGACGCAGGCGCAGCAAGACCAGATGAAATTATATCAGCAAGCAGGTGTAAATCCTTTTAGCGGGTGTATTCCATTAATTCTTCAAATGCCGATTTTGTTTTCCATGTTTTACTTATTCCCCAACTCGATCGACTTGCGGCAGCAGCCTTTCTTGTGGGCAGAAGATTTATCCACATGGGATTCAATAGCGACATTACCCTTTTCTGTTCCCTTCGGGTACGGTAATCACGTGAGCTTGTTTGTGCTTTTGATGACTGCTTCTCAATTGGTGTATACCTGGCAAAACAACCAGCTTACTTCTGTGCAAGGCCCGATGAAATCGATGCAGTACATCATGCCTTTAATCTTCTTGTTCTTTTTCAACTCTTTCTCGGCCGGCTTAAGTTTCTACTACTTTGTTTCCAACCTCATCACCTTCGCACAGCAAGCTGTCATCAAGAGGTTTGTAGATGAAGACAAAATCAAAGCGATTATGGATGAAAACAGAAAAAAGGCTGCGAGCGGCACTAGCAAAAAATCGCCTTTTATGGCAAAGCTGGCAGACGCAATGAAAGCCAGTGAGGAAGCCAGGAAAAAGACTAAGAAATAATTTGGCGGGTTCAGTAATGGGGTTGATTCGTTAATGTAAGTCCACTGCAAATCATTGGATTAGCTCATCAATGAACCAATTCATCAACACACCATTGTTGAAAGTCAGTGGATAACATAACGTTCCACGGTGTTCCACGATAGGTCAATAACCCTATCTTTGCTGTCCTCGAAAAATATTGAAGGGCTGATCCATGGGAAAAATCATTGCAATAGCAAATCAAAAAGGCGGTGTTGGCAAGACTACATCGGCTATTAATCTGGCCGCCAGTTTAGCGGTATTGGAGTACAAAACCCTGCTGGTAGACGCCGACCCGCAAGCCAACTCCACTTCGGGCCTGGGCATGAACCCAAAAGACATCAAAAAGAGCATTTATGAATGCATGGTTGACGGTGTAAATGCAGCAGATGCAATTGTTAAAAACGAATTGAAATTTTTGGACGTCCTTCCGTCACATATTGACCTTGTAGGCGCAGAAGTAGAGATGGTAAACATTGAGCATCGCGAAGAAAAAATGCGCAATGCATTGGCAAAAATTAAAGATCAGTATGATTTCATTCTGATCGACTGCTCACCGTCTCTCGGCCTTATCACTATCAATTCACTTACAGCTGCAGACTCGGTAATTATTCCGGTTCAATGCGAGTATTTCGCCTTGGAAGGTTTGGGGAAATTGCTCAATACGATCAAAATTATTCAGACTCGCCTCAATCCTAAGCTGGAGATTGAAGGAATCTTACTGACACTATATGACTCACGCACATCACTCGGCAATCAGGTAGTCGAAGAGGTACGCACACATTTCAAAAGCATTGCCTTTAAAACCATCATTCCACGTAATGTGAAGTTGAGTGAATCACCAAGTTTTGGCTTGCCAGTGATTGTCCATGACGCAGAAAGCAAAGGTGCTATCAGCTACCTGAACCTGGCCCATGAAGTATTGAATAAAAACGGAATGCACAAATGAGTAAGAAGAAAGCCTTAGGCCGTGGATTGAGTGCATTACTCAGCGATTCAGATGGTGAAAAGTCCGAAATGGATGTAACCACACCTGTTGCTGTCATTCAAACCAGCAATCTCAATGAAATACCGGTTGAAGAAATAGAGACTAACCCGTTTCAGCCTCGACAGCATTTCGATAAGGAAGCCCTGAACGAACTCGCTGACTCAATCAAAGTACACGGCATCATTCAGCCAATTACAGTTCGAAAACTTTCACAGCATCAATATCAGCTGATCTCCGGTGAGCGGCGCTTTCAGGCGTCTAAAATTGCCGGCCTGAAAGCCTTACCAGCCTATGTACGCACTGCCAACGACCAGCAAATGCTGGAGATGGCACTGATCGAAAATATTCAACGGGAAAACCTAAACCCTATTGAAATATCCCTGAGTTATCAGCGATTGATCTCTGAATGCAACTTGAAACAAGAAGAGCTGGGTGACCGCGTTGGAAAAAACAGAACTACTGTAACCAACTACCTGCGACTTTTAAAATTACCTCCCGATATTCAAATTGCTTTGCGCGATAATAAAATCTCGATGGGCCACGCTCGGGCGATAATCAACATTGAAGACCCTTCCAATCAGATCTTCATTCTAAAGAAAATAATTTCAGACGATCTCTCCGTACGGGCGGTGGAATCATTGGCGCGTGAATTAACCATCAGTGCCAAAGAAAAGCCTGAAAGCCAACCTACCTCAGCTCCAAAAGAGGTGCATCAGCTACAGTCGAGGTTATCTTCACACTTTGGCACGAAAGTTACTGTAAAGAGTGATGGCAAAAAGGGCGATATCCGTATTCCTTTTTTGTCCATAGAAGATCTCAACCGTATACTGGATATTTTAAAACTCTGACATGCGCTATTCCGGCCTCCTACTAATCCTGATCTTGCACAGCCTTGCAGGTTTGGCTCAAGAGGTTAAAAAAAACAAAGATACCATCGCTAAAAAAGACACCAGTTCTCTTTTAACTGATAGCATTACCATGAAATCTGGGAAAAATGTTGTCTCTATTGAATCCTATGCTGCGCGGTTTGATCCGCGAAAGGCTTTATTTTATGCAGCTATTCTTCCAGGTGCCGGCCAGGCGTACAATAAGAAGTACTGGAAAATGCCGCTGGTATATGGTGGCTTTTGGGGGTTAATTCTTATTGTAAAATTTTACAACGACAACGAGATCAAATATAAAGACCAATTATTCTATAATATCAACAATCCGATAACGACTGCCACCAATGGCAATCCTGTCAGTGGGCTCTCCACCGATCAGCTTCGAACAATTGTAGATCAGGCTCGCCGACAGCGTGACTATTTTACGATCATTACCGGCTTCTTTTACATTTTGCAAATGGTAGATGCACACGTAGACGCGCACCTGAAAGAGTTTGATCTTAACCCAAAGCTTCATGTGCGGGTCGAGCCAAGATTCAATCCCGGACAAGGTATTGGCATGGGTTTAAATATCCGTTTTTAAAATTGATTGCAAAATGAAACTCCTGATTATAGGGTATGGTAAAATGGGGAAAGCTGTGGAGTCAGCAGCCCTTCAGCGAGGCCACACGATTATTGGTAAAGCTGACTCGTACGAAGATCTTGCAAAGATCAATTTAACAGCGGACGCAGCAATTGAATTTTCGCAACCGGATGCTGTTATAAGGAATCTGGAATTCTGTTTCGAAAAAAAAATCCCTGTAGTTTGCGGCACTACCGGCTGGCTCGAAAAAAGAAAAGAGATTGAATCATTATGTGAGAAAAAAGGAAGCGCATTCTTCTATGCATCCAATTACAGCCTTGGTGTCAATATCTTCTTTAAGCTAAACGAATACTTGGCCAAATTAATGAATGGTCGTGCCGGTTATGAGGTTTCTGTAGTTGAAACTCATCATACACAAAAGAGAGATGCGCCCAGCGGTACGGCAATAACACTGGCCGAAGGCATCCTGAAAAGCCATCATTCCAAAAAAGAATGGGTTTTGAATGAAACCCCAAAGCCAGAAGCACTCGTTATTAAATCATTTCGAATAGACCCTGCACCAGGTACACATGAAATTCATTACCGATCGGCTGTAGATGACATCGAAATCAAACATACGGCACATTCGCGCGAGGGTTTTGCCCTTGGTGCAGTGCTGGTAGCCGAATGGCTGGCAGGCAAACAGGGCGTTTACTCAATGGATGATTTTTTAAAATTCTGACTTACCATTATTTTGATTTTCTTTGCAGGCGGAAAAAAACGCGGTTTCAGGATTACAAGTCAAATAGTCTTGAATCGTTTGATTTGAATTGATGTAAAACAATCTTTAAGAGCACTATGTACTGGAAATTCTGGGAGAAGAAAAAAGAAGAGGCCAAAAAACCAAAATCCTTTGTCCGTGAATGGTGGGACGCCATAGTTTTTGCGGTCGTGGCAGCTACCCTCATCCGTTGGCTGATCATGGAAGCATACACTATCCCAACGCCTTCTATGGAAAACTCCCTGTTGGTTGGTGATTTTCTTTTTGTAAGCAAATTCCATTACGGCACACGTACTCCTCGGACGCCTCTGCAAATCCCACTGACACACCAAAAGATCTGGTTCACGGAAATTCCGTCATACCTGGATTGGATTCAATTACCAACTTACAGGCTGCCTGGTATCAGTCATGTGAAGCGCGAAGACGTAGTTGTGTTCAACGTGCCTGGCGTTGCAGAGAATAACTATATGATGCCCCGCAATGAATGGAAAAACTATCCGATAGACTTAAAAACAAACTACATCAAAAGATGTGTTGGTGTTGCTGGTGATGTATTGGAAATCAAAGACAGGCAGCTGATTGTAAATGGTGTACCGCTGAAGAATCCGGAGAACATGCAATTCCGGTATCATGTAATTTCTAAAGATGAGATCAACGACCGCAATTTAGAGAAACTAGGACTTGACCCTGAAGATTATCAGGCGTATGGCCGCTCCGGCCCCGACCAGGTGGAGTACATGATGCTGTTGAATTCTAAAAAAGCTGACGAAGTAAAAGCTTTGCCTTATATCAAATCGGTGACGTTACAAACCACGACAAAGGAAGCGGATGCACGGGCTTTCCCTGGCGCAAAATACACACCCTGGAATGGTGACAATTACGGACCATTGACAATTCCAAAAGAAGGCATGACGATCCAGATCAATGACTCCACTCTAGCTATTTACGGAACTACTATCCGCGACTTTGACCTCAACAAGGACGCAAAAATGGAAAATGGAAAACTCTCAATTGATGGTAAAGTAGTAACACAATACACCTTCAAACAAAACTATTATTTCATGATGGGCGACAACCGCGATAATTCGCTCGACTCGCGGTATTGGGGTTTTGTGCCCGAAGATCACATTGTGGGCAAAGGGTTTTTTATCTGGCTATCACTTGATAAGTATGGGGACTTCCTGCACAAAATCAGGTGGAGAAGATTCTTTAAACTAATCAATTAGGTATTAGGGCACTTAGAGATTAGAACTTAGGAATTAGGTTGACATTATTCTGATCTGACTATTGTAACATAATGCCCAACCCTTAATGCTCAATTACTGGTGCCTTGATATCACCAATCAATCTCTTTCAACCCTTTACTTCGCAGGTATTCATTTGCTTTGCTGAAATGTTTGCAACCAAAGAATCCGCGATCGGCGGAGAACGGTGAGGGGTGCGCACTCATCA
>JABDGP010000066.1 GCA_013285945.1 Bacteroidota bacterium
ATTTTATACCAGCAGTTTAAAAAATGCACGAGTCGAAAAAGGAAATCTCATTATCGAAGCCAGAAAAGAGCCGCTTGGCGGAAAAGAATTTACGTCAGCTCGATTAGTTTCCAAAAACAAAGGCGACTGGAAATATGGACGAATCGAAGTAAGAGCCAAACTTCCACGCGGGCTTGGAACGTGGCCCGCTATCTGGATGCTTTCAACTGACTGGAAATATGGCGGCTGGCCCACAAGTGGTGAGGTCGACATCATGGAGCACGTCGGTTATGATCCGGGAGTAATTCATGGTACGCTACACTCGGAAAAATATAACCATGTGAAACATACACAGCAGGAAGGAAAGCTAACAATTCCTGATTGCCAGGATACGTTTCATGTGTATGCTGTAGACTGGAAAGAATCTCAGATTGATTTTTACATCGATGAAAAAGTCTATCACTCCGTGAAAAGAAATCCGGCTGATGATTTTAAAGGTTGGCCTTTCGATCAACCATTTCATCTCATATTAAATATAGCTGTTGGCGGAAACTGGGGTGCGGTGAAAGGTATTGATCCAAACATTTGGCCACAGCAGATGCTTGTGGACTATGTCCGAGTTTATCAATAATGATAGTAAAATGACCAAAGGAAAAATAATCCTCGCTTCTGCATCTCCCCGCCGGCAATTTTTACTAAAAGAGATTGGCTTAGAGTTTACGATCGACCCTCCGCACATTGATGAATCGTTTCCTGTGGATATGCCCATCAAAAACGTTCCATCGTACTTGGCAGAAAAAAAGGCCAAAGCGTTGCTATCAAAAATAACTGACGAAATCATCATTGCATCAGACACCGTTGTGATCCTTGGCACTCAAATCTTAAACAAGCCAGCCGACAGACAGGAAGCAATTCAAATGCTAACCAACCTTAGCGGAAAAACGCATATCGTGATCACGGCCGTGTGTTTGTTGAGCAAAGAACAATCAGATTGTTTTGAAGACCAAACCGAAGTAACATTCAAAAAACTCTCGAAAGAAGAAATTGAATTCTATGTAGACAATTACAAACCTTATGATAAGGCCGGCGCCTACGGAGCGCAGGATTGGATTGGTATGGTAGCGATAGAAAGAATTGTAGGTTCTTATTTCACTGTGATGGGATTGCCGATTCATAAGGTGTATGAACGACTGAAATTGTTTTAAGCAGGATGCCAAGCAAATGAAAGCCTATATTTCCGTAAATTACTCAAAGCGAGGATTACTGAACGAAGAGCTAAACACCATTGTCGATACTTTAAACGAGTTTAAAATCGGGTCGCTTATTTTTGTCGATCATTACAAATTTGAATTAATTCAAGAACACCAAATGATGAAGCAAGCCATGTCCGACATCGATAGTTGCGACATCTTAATTGCAGAAGTTTCATATAAAGGAATCGGGATAGGAATAGAAGCCGGTTACGCAAAAGCGAAGAATAAGCCAGTAATTTATGTCAGGCAACATTCTTCCGAACACTCTACCACAGTTTCAGGAATAAGTGATTATAAAATCATTTACGGCGACGCTATGGACTTGCGAAGGCAACTTGTTAAGATACTGTCTATACTCTCAACGAATTAATCAACTCTTCATTCTCAATCGAGTAAGCGCATTTAAAATGTCCTTTCGGGCAGGCTTTAAAACCATGCAGCCCGCACGGGCGACAATCGAGCTTTTCTTTTGTTTCAATTATAATGGATTGATCTGAAAGTGGTCCAAATCCAAAGGAAGGAACTGTTGAACAAAAGATAGCCGTAACAGGAGCATTCATAGCTGAAGCCAGATGCATTGGCGCGGAGTCATTAACAAAGTTCATCGCTGCGTTTTTCATTAGTGCTGCCGATTCAAGGAAAGAAAATTTCCCCGCTACATTAATTGCATTCGCATTTGCCGAAGCAAGCCTGATTGATTCACAGATTGAATGATCCGAAGGCGCACCCAATAAATAAATCTTACCTCTCGTATTGCTGATTGCCTTTATAAACTCAATCCACTTCTCTACTGGAAATTGCTTGGTGAACCAAACCGAAGTTGGCGCAACACAGAGGTAGGGCTTGGTTTGAAACGACTTTACTTTATCAAAATCTTTTTCCGCAGGGTAAAGTTTTGGCCTTGCAAAGTTTGAATCAGTAATCGATTCAATCAATTGATGATTGCGTTGAACTTCGTGTAAATTTCCGATCTGATGTTTTATCTTCTTTGTAAATGCAAAAGAGATGGGGTTTTTGTCAAAGCCTATTTTTAATTTGCTTCCTGAAAAGGCAGTGATAAGACCGGAACTGGCAAACCGGTGAACATCTACAACACAATCGTAATGAGTGCGCCTAATCTGACCAATAAGTTTGAATAAATTTGAAATCTTGGATTCTTTCTTATCCCAGATCAAAACATTTCGCAGTAGCGGATGACCAACCAGCAATCCTTCGTTTCCTTTTCTCAGAAGAAAATCAATGGAAGCATTCGGATAATGTTGATGTAGTTTTTCAATAAGTCCGGTTGCTAAAATTACGTCACCAATAAAGGCAGTTTGAATAATCAAGAAAGATTGAAGTCGATCCTGCATTATTTATTGAATTCCGCTTTGTACAAATTGATGGCATTCAGAATGATCTTCATAGCCGTTTCCTTTCCTTGAAAATCGGGCACAGTCACTATCTTATTCTCCAATTTCTTATAGCTCTCAAAAAACTCCTTCAATTCAAGTTTAAAATGTTCAGCCAGTTCGCTGATATCATTCAGGTGCTTTGAATTCGCGTCATTTTCGGCAACTGCAAGAATTTTTTCATCGCCCAGTCCTTGATCAATCATTCGCATCACACCAATAACACGAGCAGGAACAAGGCAAAGCGGCTGAATTGGCTCACGGCACAAAATCATAATATCCAGTGGATCGTGATCATCACCTAAAGTTTGGGGAATAAAACCATAATTGGCAGGATAGTAAACTGCAGAGTAAAGTACGCGATCCAATTTGAGAAGACCGGTCTCTTTGTCCACTTCATATTTCGTTCGCATCCCTGTGGAGATTTCAATGATGCCATTTATAAACTCTGGTGGGTTGTCTCCTACAGGTGTTTCGTGCCAAGGGTGTTTGATCATGGCATAAAAGTAGAAAGTTCAAAGTAAAAAGTCGAATTTGCTTCAACTCTTTACTTTGAACTTCCTTTTATTACTTTCTTCTTTATTTTTTCGCTTCAGCGTCCTTATCCTTCTTCTCTTCTTTCTTCACAAGCTTGATCTTATCGCCATCCTTCAGGCGTTTTGATACTACAAGAAATGGGCCGGTGACAACTTCAACACTATCCGATAATCCCGAGATGATTTCAATATTGTCGTAATCACTGATTCCCGTCTTTACTTCGAGCATTTTCGCGCTTCCCTTTTCGTTAATAAATACCACAACTTTATCTTCTTTCTTTACAGGCGCCTTGTCTTTGGATGAAGTCACTGTTCGCTTGTCGTCATCATTATTTCCGCCACCCTCAGGCGCCCCTTGCTTATCAGGATTTCTAGTGGTCACGGCTGCCAACGGTACGGAAAGCACATTGTCTTTCTTGCTGGTAATGATCTCCACGCTGGCAGTCATACCCGGGCGGAATGGAAACTTATTACCTTTTTTAACAAGGTCTTGATAAGAGCTACTCAAAATCAAAATGCGCACTTCAAACTCGGTGATGGCATCTGTAGAAGTTTTATCCTTGGCAGTGTTGGCTATATTGGTCACAACTCCTTTGAACTGTTTTCCAATATTGGAATAGGCATCTACGTCAATCAATACCGTATCATAATAATGCACACGCACAATATCATTCTCATTCACATTCACTCGCACTTCCATTTTATTCAAATCGGCAATGCGCAACATCTCGGTTCCTGCCATAGTTGCTGTTCCCAAAACACGTTCTCCTTTCTTTACACTTAGTTTGGAAACAACTCCCTTCATTGGAGCGACTACTGTTGTTTTTCTTAAATTTTCGCGTGCTTCATTTACAGAAGCTTCGGTACTGCTCACCACAAACTTGGCTGCCTCCAGATTTTGCTTCCCCGAAGCGAGGTTGTTCTTGGCAACATTGTATGCCTGAACTGCCGTCTGCCAATCGGCATCTGCGATCACTTTCTGATTGTACAATTTCTCCTGTCTTTTGTAATCCAACTCGGCCTTGGTAAAATTAGCCTCTGCCACTAAAAGAGCAGACTTACTCGATTCCACATTTGCCCTTTGTTGACTTAGCGAAGCTTCGTTGCGTTCTAATTGGCTACGCAAAACATCAGGGCGGATTTTCACCAGTTGCTGGCCAAGCCTCACAGAGTCACCATCTTCTACATTGAGCTCGATAAGTTCGCCAGAAACTTCAGGCGCGATCTTCACCTCAGTAACAGGCTGCACAGTACCCGAAGCACTTACTTTTTCAGTGATCGATACTTTCTTAGCCTTTGCCAACTCCACTTCCAGCTCCTTCGTCTTACCGATCCAGCCTTGCGATTTTCCGATGATAAGGAAAAGGATCAGTACTACGAGCGTGCCAATGCCCCAATACATTAAGCGATTGGATTTTTTCTTTTGTTTAGCCATAGAGAGTAGAGTGTAGGATGAGGTGAATTAGGTTAAGGTATTAAAATTAATATTCGATGGTTTTGCCCTGATAAAATTCGAGAATCTTTTTGGTCAAAATGAAATTATACTTGGCACGGGCAAGTGAAGACTTGGCCGAAAACAAATCATTGGAGGCAACCTGATATTCAATATAAGTGGCGGCCCCATTTTCATGGCGTTGCTGAGTCATGCGAAAAGCTTCTTCGTTTGCTTTCACCTGCTTTACAGCGGCAGTGTAGGTCTTTGCGGCAGCATAAGCATTATTATAAGCCGTTTCTATTGATTGACGTAATGTATTTTCTGTTTCTTTTACAGTAATAGCAGCGAGTTCGCGATTGATAACTGCCTGCTGCACACCCGTGCGATTTTGCAATCCATTTAAAATCGGAATAGAAAGACTCAAGCCCAAGTTTTTTGTAGAGATTGTCTTGTAATTGATCTTTTACGTGATAGCTGTCTGCAACCTGAACTTGCGATTGATAGAGTGCAGTAACGGGTTTTGTAAGGTCTCCTCCTACATAGCCGATAGTTTGTTGAGTTGGTGGACCAACAGCGTAACGCGGACCATCGGATGCACTATTGTAATTGGAAATGGTTGCGTAAGTGAATGAAAGACGTGGGTAATAAGCCGCACGCGCTGCTCTTACTGCATATTGAGCCGCATCCACTTTCAACAACGCACTTTTTACCTGCGGCAAGGTTTGCGTTGATATCGCATAAATTTCTTCAGGTGTCTGGTTAATTGTCAAATCTTCCATTGCAATATCAGGGACTACGATTTCAAATTGGGTTGATGCCGGAACCTGCATTGATTGCTTGAGAGTGAGTACTGATAAATTATAGACATTCTCCTGGGTAATGAGATTTGTTTCATTGGTTGCAACGGTAGCTTCCTGAGTCAGTTCATTGCTTTTTGGGAGAGCACCAGCCTCAACCTGTTTTATGATCCGCTCCAATTGCTGTTGACTGGAGTTGAGCTGAAACTTGGCATTCTCATAAAGCTCCTTGTTCAGAATCACATTTGTATAGTTCGTGACTACGGTAATAATCACGTCATTTTTTGCTTTTTCTAAATCCAAATCAGCTGCACTCAGACCTTTTACATTTTGACGATAGGTGTGTTGATTCCGCAAGCCGTTAAACAAAAGGAGGTTTCCTGTAAGAGAAGGGTTAACTGTACGCGTGACGCCCTGAAAATATTGATAGGTTACCGGGTTAAGATTTCTACCATAGTTCTGGCTGCCAGATCCATTAAGATTCAACGTGGGCAGGAAGTTTCCTTCAGCATTAAGAAGATTTACGCGGTTTGTTTCGACATTATATACACTACGTTTCACCGTAAGGTTATTGTCAAGTGCCACTTTTACACATTCCTGCAACGTCATCTGTTGCTGTGCAAAAGCAAAAGATAACCCGAAACCGAAAACTACGATTGACAGTACTAATTTTTTCATATTCAAATCTGAGGTATGTAAATCACTTCTTTTATCCAGCTAAGACTTTTTAAATACTCAAATGTTACAGGTTTGATGCCCGAATCCATTTCGATTACCTGACAGGCCAAATCATTTTTGCCTTTTCGCGATACTGACATGGTCGCAATATTGCAATCATCGTGAGCTAGCACATTGGCAATAAACGCGATACTTCCCTTCACATCGCCCGCAAAGATAATAACTGTGTGCAGGTTGGCAGTGAAATCTGCCTTGAAACCATCCACCTCAGCAATGTTGATGATGCCCCCGCCCTTGCTTTCGCCCAATACCTCAACTTCAGTGGCACCCTTCTTTAACTTTAAACGAATAGAATTAGGATGTAGTGTTGACGCATTTCCAATCGATTTAAAGTGGTATTTCAATCCCTTCTCGCCAGCAATCTCAATTGAGTTTTTTATGCGTTTATCATCCGTTTCAAAATCCATGAGGCCGGCCAATATTGCCCTGTCGCTGCCGTGGCCTTCATATGTGCGGGCAAAGGAATTATAAAAGATAATCTCCGCCTCGTCCGGTATTCCTCCAAGTATCTTGATAGCAGCTCTCGCTATGCGCACCACACCGGCCGTATGCGAGCTGGATGGGCCAATCATTACAGGGCCAATCATATCAAAAACACTGCTTTTCTCAGCCATATTGGGTGAATAATTGTTCCAAACGCAAAATTATAGCAAAAGGATTTACCCAAAGGTAAAATTTTACAGGTGAACCCCGATTGATACTCCGTCGTCAGTGCACAATCAACTTAATAGTTGTTGTCTTGCCGGAAGAGCTTACCCGTACAATATAAAGTCCTGCACTCAGGGTTTGTTCGAGCGCTGTAGCCTCTCCACCCAAAATGGATACCGGATCATTAATTTTCTGACCCAGTACGTCAAAAAATTGAAGGGTGGAATTCTGAGATGCCCTTACGTTTATTTTTTGGTTCAGATTTACGGGGTTGGGCCAAAATGAAACCGAATTTTCCTGCTGGTTGGATGCAGTACTGTCGGGTTTTAAAATACGTATCCCACCGGTGATTGTACCGGCTATCACCAATGGATTAAAATCTGAATATAAGTCCGCCGTTGTCAATGTAAGATAACTACTTAAGTTTGCCGCCTCTGATGAGTTTTTTAGCTGGTTATTGACGAATACGCTGTCGGCTGTCGGAGTACCAGTCTGAAAATCGGAATAGATCACGATCGATCCATAATTACCCAAAAGCAAGTCCGGCTTGCCATCGTGTTTCAAATCACTCACTGTTGGTGAAACGCAAAACCGCGTGATCGTTGACCCAAGCCCGAGATAGCTGTTATCAACAAGCACAGGTTGCATCACATTGGCCGAACCATTGTTTTTCCAATACTGTAATGAGCCGTCCGATTTGCCGAGTATAATATCTAAAAGTCCGTCACGATTAACATCGTAAAGTAAAACATTCTCAAGAGGATCGATTGTAAATCCTAGGACTTCTGGTGATTGACCACTGAAGTCGAAATTCAGAGCACTCTTATTTGCAATGAAATAAAGTTGGGTTATCCCCTGCAATTTATCAGTAGCTGTAAATACCAGATCCTTCTTTCCATCGGAGTTTGCATCGGCAAATTGTATTTTAATGTTAAACAGACCGAATTGTGAAAATTGCAGGTAATCGTTAGTGACAAAACTAAAAGCCGGCTTGTAAAAGCTTCCTGTGTTCTCGTATTGATAAATAGACGCAACCGAATCGGGTATTGCCCAATAGCTGATAAACAAATCCTGATCGCCATCATTGTCATAATCGGCAAACGCAGGTGAAGCATAGCTACCGGCATCTACCATCTGGTCTTGCAGCAAGTTGGTTTTCTTGAGATCAAACTGAGGTAACGAGTTGGTGCCGCTGTTTTTATAAAACCAAATGGAGTTGGTGAGGTCAATATCGGTGGTAACACGTGCGCTAATGTTTGTAGAGACTATCAAATCCTTCACGCCATCAAAGTCGAGGTCCTCATAAAAGGAAGCTGGAAAAAGTAATGTGCTTGGGTTGACTGCCGGGAAAACACTGTAGTTGTTCATCTGAGCACTGTCACGTATGCCTTGGTTTGGAAGTAGATAAAGAGACGTGCAATTTTGTTCAGAGAAAATCAGGTCGTGCAAACCGTCGTCATTAAGATCTAACGTCAACAATGATTTTCCGGCATCATGCAGTACCCGATCTGTGCGCAGGGCCCGGCCACCAATCAATTGGTTGCAATCTTTTCCGTCAAAAGCATAAAGTCCACAATTGCATTCTTCAAAATTTCCCCATTCGGTGGTAATCCGTTTCAGTTGAAGAGAATCACAACGTCCCGTATTTTCGATACTCATGTTTCGATGAAACTCCATTGAGCCAAAACCAACAAACCTCGCCACGATTATATCCAAGTCACCATCTTCATCGATATCGTCAATGGCAGGAATATCAGTCGCATTCATTTGCAAATTGATCGAACTGTTGTAACCAATCGTAAGAAGAGGATAGCCCGGATTGAAAGCTCGCCAGGCGGGTAATCCACCTGGTTTTGTTATGTTGACAAAAACAGCAATGCCGCCAGGATCTGTGGTGAATAAATCTTTCTTTCCATCGCAATTAAAATCGCGGAGCAACATCCAATCGCTAACCACAGACGGAAAGTAAGCTTCGTAATCGGGTGCATAAATGTATTGATTCCCAACATTGAGATAAGTAAAAATCTGGTTGGCCGTACGATCAAAAACAGCCAGGTCATCTTTGCCATCCTGATTAAGATCAATGGTGTTAATCTGAGCTGAGTTAAGTCCGCCAGACCAGGGCATTAAAATGGGCTTACCATTGACTTCTACACTGATACTTTGGTCGATACTATAGTTGACTTGAGCAAATGCCAAAAGACACGAACATTGCAGCCAACCCGCCAAGCAAAATTTTACCAACACCCCTAAACGGCAAACCGAACGCATCCCCAAAGTTAACTGATAGAAATCAACTTAGTAAGTAACTTGAATTGCTCCTAAAAATTGTCAGAGTCGACTTTTAGGGTGATAAAAAAGCGCCTGCCCTGGTAAAACTTTAGAGCAGGCGCTCACCCAATGAATACCTAAAATGAATAGGTGAGTGCAAGAGATGCACGCTCCTTAAATTGGGTTATCCCGTGGTAAAGATCTTGCGCCACTGGTAATCCTCCATTTACCAAAATCCCCATTTTGCCTTTTTGCAAATTCACTCCAGCCATCCAGTTCAGTATATATCCACTGCTGCCCGATACCTCCTGGCCTTGATAGTTATTTGTACCATTTACAACCAAATTCAACCCTAACGTTGGGCGGATCACAAGCATGCCCGCTGAAAACGAATGAAAATAGGACGCAGTGGCATAAACTCTGTTGCCGTACTGAAACTGCTGGGCATTCACCGTATTGATGCGGTAAGCGACATTGGTAACGATACCATTATTGCCAACAATCAGATTATGGATAAAATTTAGAATATAGTCGGTACTACCTGTGCCGGGCACTGAGCTAAAGTCACCAACAGTAAAACCCGGATCATTTACATTTACAATATTCTGACCGGTGTGAAATTTTATCCCTCCACCAATCCATATTGTATTGCTGATTGACTTCTTGTCCTCAGAGCCATTGGTCGTTTTAGAAAGAATTTGATAATTACCCAGCAGTGTGATATCGCCCAATCCACTTGTGTTAATGTCACCATCGTCACTTAACTTATGGATGGATATATATGGAATGAATACCATGGCTTGAAACTTACCAAACTTATATCCGCCCCAAATTTCTGTACTGTGAATATAATCGCGGCTGAACTGTGAGCCGCTATCTGTTTTGAAATGAGAATAGGTGTAACGGACACCGAAAAAAGCATTAGAAAAGGTAGGCAATACCCCAATTTGAAAATTACTATTGCCACAACCGCACCATGGGCAACCAAAAATAACAGAGCAAGAAAAAATTAAAAATATTAAGGAGAGAAATAGTCTTTTCATGAGTTTAACAATTAGTTTGAAAAATAGAGAACAGACAACTGCCTGTGACAGTGTCAGCTAAAGAATTAATCTTTCAAACTAAGCGAGCGGAGGCCTGAAGACGGAAGGAGGAATCCCGTCTTTCAAGGGAGAATTAGAAAAGGATATATAAGTAAGGGGTACGGATGCGCTTGAATCGGAATCTAAAAGATCAACAATCATAAAATCCTGAGATTCCGTTCTTTGAGAAGCAGTGAGTCCGGCAGTGTTATTAGATTCTTCATTTAATTGTAATCCTCGTTCCAAAAAACACTTCCCATAACACATCGTCATTGGCCGTTCTTTGTTGACACAATAGTTGGCCGCGATGTAATCTTTATTGAGTTGATAATAGACTACGAACCCAAGCTTGTAGACGCTGGGAAGGAGGAGTATTGCCAGAAATAAGATTGAGAGTCCTTTTCTCACTTGTATTAATTACTCTTGCAAACCCCAATTTGCATACGCGCACCCGAAGATGCCTTCGTTCCATTGACACCGATGTTTCCGGCGGCCAGGATCACATTACTTTCTGGTCCTGAATTAGCGGCATGTATGTTAATATAAGCCGAGAGTTTCAGTAAGTCTTTATAGGCAACTTTTGTTCCGTCGGCTAATTGAGAAATGATTGTGGAGCTAATTCCTGTTTTTGCATCGGCCGAATTCAAAAGAGCTGCTATGGCTGCTCCATTGGCAGAAACATCACCCATGTGTAAATGTACTGGCAACTGCGCTGTACCATCAGTTCCATTCAATTGAACAGCTACTGTAGTAGAACCGTCTTTGCGCTCTTTGAAAGTAACAGTACCGCTCACTGCATACTGAGAAGCCTGTACCAAACCGTAAGAAGCCTGATTTCCGGTGAATTCCGAAACCACTTCACTCTTCTGGCATCCTGCCAAAATCGCTAATGCTATCAACCACTGCGTTTTCATGTTTTTATTGATTTATTGGCTTTGCGAATGTACAAATTTCAACGATTTTAAGATAATCAAATTACATTTACGGTAATGAATAAGAACTTCGTTTCAGACTCTAGGGAATCCAGCCGTATGTTTAAAAGCAGCCTGCTGGAATCCGTTTCCAAAGTGCATTTTAGCGTGCCTTTGATCATCTATGTCCCAGTGATTTGTTTTTTCCTATGGAAAGGCCTTTCCGACGGTGATTTCAGCTTCTCGACTTTCATCTTAAGCTTTGCTAGTGGCCTGCTTTTCTGGACAGCTACAGAGTATTCACTCCATCGTTTTGTTTTTCACTATGTTCCCAAGGCAAAATGGGGTCAACGCCTTCACTTTATTTTTCATGGTGTTCATCATGATTTTCCCAACGACCGGCTGCGACTGGTAATGCCGCCTTCGGTAAGTATTCCCCTGGCATTGGGGTTTTATTTTTTGTTCAGGATTGCTTTGCCGGCCTCATGGCTTCCGTCTTTTTTTGCTGCCTTTCTAATCGGTTATTTGATCTATGACATGTCGCATTACGCCTTTCATCATCTTACGTTTCAAAATTCGTTATTGAAAAAATTGAAACAACACCACATGCGTCATCACTATCATGAGCCCGACAAAGGATATGGCGTGAGTTCGGTGCTGTGGGATAAAATACTCGATTCGGATTTTAAGAAATAAGCCCTCGCTGATCTAGACTGCAATTGGCGCCTTGATCGAGGGATGAGATTGATAGTTAAGAATCTCAAAATCCTCAAACTGGTAATCAAAGATCGTGTCGGGTTTGCGCTTGAGATTCAATTGAGGCAACGGAAACGGTTCTCGTGATAACTGCAGTTTGGCCTGTTCAAAATGATTTGAATACAAGTGCACGTCTCCGCCGGTCCACACAAACTCCCCTGGAATCAGATCACATTGCTGAGCAAACATCTCCAACAACAAAGCATAACTGGCAATATTGAACGGGACACCCTTGTAGTTTGTTCTACCCACATTTTGTATAGTCTTCATTTCTTTTCAGCAATCGCAAAACTTATCTAATTTTTGTAATAATATACAAATACCTTCAAACTTAAATCAAATATTTGGCTATCAGATATTTGAAGATTGATCTATGGTAGCAAATTCTTTTATTAAGAAAATACATATCCACATTAAAAAAAGTTGTCAACATCAGAACTGATCTGTCAGATATCTTAAATGATTCTATAGTGATAACAATCTGCTTGAGGGGTGGAATAGCCGAGCACATTGTATTCTATTGGCTTAGCATATATAATTTGAACCTTGGGGTTGTCTATTGACACTAAAGCTGCTCCAATTGTTGAAAGCTTATTATTCATTGGGGCAATTACAGCATTGTGCGTTGGGAATTTTGCTATCTGAGCGTCTATTTCTTTCTTCGTTTCAAAAGGGTCAATAAGGGAAATGTCAAGCTTATTAGCATTCTGATAGTAATCCATAAGTCTACTGTGTCTTGTGTAATTAATTTCCTGGTGACTTTGGGCTATTGATTTTCCTTCTCCTCCAAATGCCAAAGAGATTGTTTCAAATTGCAAGCTCTCAATTAAACTCTTGGTTCTTTCCGATTCAAATCCACAAAGTACTATCAGGTGATTTTCCCTAGCTGGACTTGACACTCCAGGATATCCAAGAACAGTTCTGATAGAACTTATTCCTGCTGAAAGCCATTTTTTAGAAGCTTCAGGTTCGTTAGTTGAATATTTTTCAGCTCCTACATATAAAATGTGAAGCTCTTTAAATTTATCTTTTTTAAATAAAAGTAATCTAAAAATTACAAGAAGAGTTTCGTGAGTAAAGGTGGTTGTGTCAATAAAAATTCGTTCATATATACCTTTGCTCAATACCTCGTCTAGTATCGAATTAATTTTGACGCCATTTTCAAATGGCAAATCTGTATTAAGTCCAACTCTTGCATTTCGATCCGCAAATAATTTTTCAAGCTCCAATGAATTCTCAATAATTTTTTGATACTCGTTTTCAGAATAAAAAATTATACTAAAATGTTGAAGTCCTTTAAACACACGAGCAATCTTAAAGCACCGTTCTTCGAAGCTTGACGAACAAATGAATAAATCACTGTTGCTAAGTGTCACTGGAAGTGAATCTATTCTAATCGGCTGTGTCATAAATTAAAAATCAATAGCAAGTTGCGCTTCATCCTCTTCATTATCTTTATTCTTTATCCTATCTGCAACATACGCGAGAAATTTTTTTTCATCCTTAATAGCTAGTTCGATTTTTTGAGGTGTCAAATACAAGTAGCCAGAAAACGAAAAAGGATCGAGTTTATATATAGGTGAAAGAATCCGATTCATAACGTATTTATGAGATCTACCAAGTCCTGTTTTTGATCCATGAGTTGAATAATGAAATAAGCCTTCGCTGACGCCCAACTTCAAAACCTCCTTTATCTCTGGATCAATCTCACCATCATAATAAAATGAAAACTTCCTTCGCTCGGTAGATTCAGATTCAAGATATAAGCGAAAAGTCTTGCCTAAACTGCTTATTAAATTTTTCAACGACCGGTACTTACTAACTTGGATGGGATTCAAATCCTTGTCTTCGATTGTTTTGTCAAGTTGAAGCAATATCCAATCAGAATATTCTCTAATCTCTGCATCCTGTATTCCTATTGGGATTGATTTTACGTTCGGATTTTCTCTTGCTGCTTTGTCAAACATTTTAAAAGACAGATCGATGAAATTTCTAATAATGCCAGAAGACAAATGAACTAATTGGCTGAAACCTCCATAACTATATGAGTACTCATTCCCCTTAAGGCTCAACATGTAATCTAAACGAGCTTGCCTGTATGCATAGTCATATCCTTTCGCAGCCTCTAATTTTTTAAACAATTCGTTAACATCTTTTTCTTGTTTCAAGTTCGATGGGAAAAAATTCTCAGCCGTTGTCTCTATATTTGAGATATACTTCAGTCTTCTTTCGACCATGTCCTTTACATTGTCTTTGTATCTGTCGGAAGCGTTGGAAGTATATATGTCCGACAAATTTATCTCATGGTAGTCATGAGGTGAGTCTATTTTTGTAGATGAATTAGTAGTTTGAAATGTCTTATAATTTAACTGAGTTGTTATTTTAAAACACACTGTTGAGGTGGATCGAAAAGAAACCCAAGAGTTAAGGATTTTAGTTTGGGGAACATTCAAAAGATCAGCATCATCCACTAAAAGATATAAAGGCTTATCCTTCGGCAAAAAGGAAAAATTCGTAATAGACTTAATGATAGGTGAAAGAAAATTTCTGTATAAACAAAGTGGGCCGCTATACGGAAAATTGTCTGGCCCTAATGTCAGCCGTTGAATATACAGTGAGAATTCATTTAGTATTTCTTCAAGAACAACTATTATTTGATTAAATACTTCCGCTGGAGTCTTCGATTTGGATACATCCGGGAAGTCTTTACTGTACCCTCCGTTTTTGATCAATTTGACAAACACCTCGGTATAGAATTTAGTTGTCTCCGGAAGTACATTCACTCCAGAAAAATCCTCTTC
>JABDGP010000067.1:0-9061 GCA_013285945.1 Bacteroidota bacterium
TTCTCTGACTACAGGTGCAGGGTTTGCAGGGTTTGTGACGAAGACGGCAGATGGAACTGGGGCTATTTCTGCGACAACAATATTTGTGAGATTAACAGCCAATGCAACAGTTGCTGGATCCCCATACAGTGGTAACATCACCTTAGTTGGGGCGTCAGCCAATGCAAATGAAGCGACCACCTCAAGTACCGTGAGCGCTAAAGCTTTAACGATGAGTGGCCTTTCTGTTCCTGCCAGTAAAATATATGATGGAACAACCACGGCGGTCGTTAGTGGCTCACCAGCCTTGCAGACTTCTGAAGCCTTTGGAGCAGGTACTTCTAGTGATGGTAAACCTTACACTGGTGATGTTGTGAGTATTACCGGAAGTGCAGTTGGAACATATGACTTCAAAGATGTAGCGACAGCAACAACGGTTACATATAGTGGCTTGAGTTTGACAGGAGCACAGGCAGGTAATTATACTTTTACAATTCAAGGCTCAACTGGAGCGACTGTTACAGCTAAAACTTTAACAGTTAGTGGCCTTTCTGTTCCTGCGAGTAAGATATATGATGGAACCACCGCAGCTGTTGTGAGTGGTTCTGCCGCACTTCAGTCTGCCGAAGCAGGAGGAGCAGGTACCACAGCCGATGGTAAACCTTACACTGGCGATGTTGTGAGTATTTCCGGCAGTGCAGTTGGAACGTATGACTTCAAAGATGTGGCAACAGCAACAACGGTGACATATAGTGGGTTGAACTTAGCAGGAGCACAAGCCGGTAACTACTCTCTCAATCAAGGTACGGTAGGTGCCACCATTACGGCGAAGGCTTTAACTATAAGTGGCCTTTCTGTTCCTGCGAGTAAAATATATAATGGAACCACCACGGCTGTTGTGAGTGGTTCTGCCGCACTTCAGTCTGCCGAAGCGGGAGGAGCAGGTACCACAGCTGATGGTAAACCTTACACTGGTGATGTTGTGAGTATTAGTGGCAGTGCAACTGGCGCCTACAACACTAAAGATGTAGCGACAGCAACAACGGTTACATATAGTGGCTTGAGCTTAGCAGGGGCACAGGCAAGTAATTACTCTCTCAACCAAGGTACGACAGGTGCCACCATTACTACCAAGGCTTTAACGATGAGCGGTCTTTCTGTTCCTGCCAGTAAAATATATGATGGAACCACCGCAGCTGTTGTGAGTGGTTCTGCGGCACTTCAGTCTGCCGAAGCGGGAGGAGCAGGTACAACAGCTGATGGTAAACCTTACACTGGTGATGTTGTGAGTATTACCGGAAGCGCTGTAGGAACCTATAATACTAAAGATGTATCGACAGCAACAACGGTTACATATAGTGGTCTGAGTTTGACAGGAGCACAGGCAGGTAATTATACATTTACAATTCAGAATCCGACAGGAGCAACTATCACCACCAAGGCATTAACGATCTCAGGTGTGACAGCTAATAACAAGACTTTTGACGGTTCTACTGCAGGTAGTCTTACAGGAACGCCAGCACTTCAGTCCTCTGAGGCAACCGGTACGGGAACAACAGCTGATGGAAAGCCATATTCTGGTGATGTGATTACAATAACCGGTTCGCCAACAGCAACATTTGTATCTACCGGCCCAGCGCTTGGAATCACAGTTAATGTAACTGGCTATACACTAGGTGGGGCTCAAGGATCAGACTATTCACCAACACAGCCCACAGGGTGTTAGTATTGCGGAATAACCAATACTTGAAATAAAAAAGGAACCGAGATAAATAAGTATCGATTGTAAAAATCTCTTCATAAGTATTTTCTTAAAAATTCACAGGAAAACTTCACTATTAAAAATTTGAATGATTTGACACAAGCTGTAATATCAGGATCATTGTATTTCTCCTTGTTGATCCGTCTTCATTAAAAAAATACTCTCCACGTTGGCGAGGTTAGTAGTACCAAGGACTACATATCCTCCATCGCTAGACTCCAGCACCTTGCTTCCAACATCTATAAACTTGCCTCCTTGACGTTTTGTCCAGAGTTGTTTCCCAAAGGCATCAATTTTTATCAAATAATAATCAGTATCTGTTCCTTGCGCGTCAAGTGCAATTGTGCCGAGCAACAAAAGTCCACCGTCCCGTGTTGAACAAATAGAGTTGGCCGGTTGCACTGATTGAGAAAACAGCAACGGAAAACTCCTCCCCGATCCGGTTAGTTGGGTGCCATCGGTTGAGACTTTAGTAAAAACAATAGAATCATAAAGGTTTGAACCTAACGCACTATGACTTCCTGCCACCGCATAACCGTACCCATATGGACAGAGGTCTGCACCAGTAAGATTATACGACAAATCACCATAGTTTAAATCAAACCCGACAATTTGCGAGTTGAAGCCAGATTGAACCAATCTGATTTCAGAATTATTTGCCCCTGCCCTCTTATTTGTACCGCCCCAATAAGCACTTTGCTCAGTAACATCCAGGAAAAGCCGGTTAGCTAATGTGCAAGTTCCTGCCCCAAATCCCTTGGTCCATACAGTGTCAAGTGTGGCCTTGTCAATCTGTGCAAAGAACATATCCTTAGTCCCTGATTGAACTTGCCCGAGAACAAAAAAGTCGCCGCTGGTATTTTTCGCTTGTGCCACTCCGACCCCTTGAATGTTTATGCTACCCAAATTGAAAGTTTTTGGGGTAGAATTTATTGCCGAACCATTCTTGTCAACTTGCAGCATCAACAGGCTATGTGAAGTGATGCCATTTATCTGATCTCCCACGATTACGTAACCCGTTTCGGCTCCGGTATTATCCTGAATGGCAGAAAGCCCAAAACCCCGGTAACTCGGTACCGCCGTAGCACCGTCTTTGGGGAACTCAGGAAAGAATTTCTCCCAAACCAGATTTCCATAGGCATCGGTCTTAATCAACTTAATTTTATAATACGTATTACTAAGTGTAGTATTTGTTAGCGTATTGGCAAGAATCAAAAAACCTTTATCAGCGGTCTCGATTATGTTTTCGGCTTGATCAGGAAATCCACCATTGAAATACCTGACAAACGTAGATGGCTTGGCTATAGGAACTCCGCTTTCTTTGCAGGAATTAAAAATTAGAAGCAAGGCTAAGGCTGTATAAAATCCTTTCATCAGTTCGATTTATTTTCTTTTGAGTTTTATTGGATTAAAATACGGTAAGACAAAACCAATGTTGGCCATCATGGTTAAAGGCTTGTAATTGGAGAGAACAAAATTGTAATTAAATGTTCCATCCGGGTTCGTCCTTGTAGATGAATTTACCGGATTGGTTAATCCATACTGCACTCTGAATTCGGCAATAAGGTAGATAGCACCAAAACGATATTTCAACCCAGCAAGGCCAATCACTGAAGGCACAATTTTATTAAAGCTAGACGTAAAAAGAACGTCTGGCCCGCTCACTACGCCCTGCCCACCCGCGCGTGTAAAAACCAAAGTATTAGGCGCATTCAACAAATAACTTATACCCGGACCAAAACCTACGTAGGGAATAAATGTCTTGGAAGTTGTCAGCTTCAACTGCACTATCGGGTTTATATCAACCCAGGTTTGTTTTATTGTTGCTTGAAATGAAACTTCACTTTTTGATGGTATAGAATCAGAGCTTGAATAGCGTGAGTTGGAATAGGTGAAAGTTCTATTGGTGTAAAGTACTTCCGGTGCGAACATCAACTGGCCGTTACCGAATATCTTATTTTTCCATTTGTTGAATATCTCCTTCTCAAAGACCAATCCAAATTGAATACCTACGCCAGTTGTATACTTACCATTGCCCGGTGCTGCGCTTGAAACATAGTACAAGCTGCTCAATAATGGCATCGTTCCATTAGCACCAAATTTGAGTCCAATATTGAAGACAGGTTTTGTGCGGAAGGTTTTGTATAAACCAATAAATTCAGCTGGCTCAACATCCTTATTAGGTTCAAAAAAATGGTCTGTGTTCAAAAGCTTCAACATGGTCTCATCTGCCTTTTCGGGTTCTTCCAGATAGATATAAGCCAAGGTCAAAAGTCGATAGGCTTGAACTTGTTCGGTCTTTGTAAAATTGTTTCCGCTCTTGGTAAGCAAGTCGGGCAGTTCGTGCAACCGTCCCTGCTCATATATTGATTGGGCCAGTCGCAAGGTTTGAGCGCCACTCTGCTGCCCAAGTGCAACATTTAATCCTAAGAAACAGACCAAAGTAACTAGTAGAATATGCTTCATGAACGCACTTATTTATTGTTAGCCGGTAAACTCGGGCAGGTGGCCTGATACGGAAGATCTTTCCCCACATACAAGTCCCAATCTTCTTTAGACAAATTCTTTTTCACGTAGCTGCAAAGTTTGCCCGACATTGAAGCATTCTTTGTAGGCCACGCGTGAATTGTATAATCCGTATCACCAATATTTTGAACTACGCTGTGAATACCCGCCATGATCTGGTTGTCGTCAGGTGAAAAAGCCATGCTCCAAACCCAGTCGTGGTCGTTGAGTACTTGGGGCTGTTCTTGCAACTGCTCCATATTCCAAAGACGAATGCTCTTGTCTTTGCTGGCTGTTGCCATGAATTTTCCAGAGTGATTAAACTTGATCTGCTCGATATGCGAGGTATGACCTGAAAGTACCCGACGAACAATCCCATTGTTCACAATCCTTACTTCACCGTTTTCAGCACCAATAATCACTTCGTTTCCTTTTGGTGTATAAGCTAAAGTGAGTATGTCCTTATTATTTAGGATCGGATATGAAGTGACAGTATAGTTATTTTTCAAATCCCAAATGAACAGATTGCCATCAACTCCTCCCCCGGCCAACTTGGTTCCATCCGGACTCAAGTCTATCGAAGTGACTTTTTCTTTACAACTGATTACTTCTTTAGCGGTATTCAGATCGGAATACATAATGCTTCTGCCTGAATTGCTTCTTGCATAAAAACCTTTACCATCAGGAGTAAAATTGAGATTCTCAACATCAGAAATAAATCCGGTTATCTTTTTTGGTTCGGCCCCAGGGTTTTTGAGATCAAAGAGATACACGAAGTTAGCGTCGCGATTAGCTGCGAAAAGCCCGCCCGCCACCAATAGATTTCCATCGGGGCTGATGTCCATAGAGTATATCTGGTAGTCCGTGAATCTTCGAATTGTATCTCCTTTCCAAAGGCCGTTGTCCAAAGCCCAGTGAATCAGACGACCATCACTACCTCCCGAATAAATTGAATTATTCTTAACGCTTGTAACTAATGCACGTGCTGCGCTGGTGTGTCCATTCAAACTGTTGGTCAACGGATCATCAAGAACTTTTAATGCTCCAAAAAGACCATTGTAAATTTCATTGTTATATGGATAACCTCCATAGTTCAAATTGAAGTTGTAGCCTTGTTGAGCAAGTAATGCCCGTTGTTCTTTGTCATTAATTTCTTTCGACTTCAGTGCAATAGCTTTCGCAATAGCGAGATAGCGCTGTTGCTCCGCTTCTTTTTGTGCTTTAATGGCGGCTGTTTCATTATCCTTAGCTTTTTTCTCTGCTACACGTGCAGCTTCTGCACTTTTCGTAGCCGCATCTCTTGCACTTGTAGCCGCAGCTTCTGCTTTCTCTGCCTGAACTCTTTTCTCTTCAGCATCCTTACGAGCTTCTTCTGCTTTATGAGCTTGAACTTTGGCTTCAGCTTCCGCTTTCTTTGCCTTCTCCGCCTCAAGGTTAGCACGTTTCGCTTCAATGGCTGCCTTTTTTTCGTTCTTAGTTGCCTCTATTGCATTTGCTGTAGCAATTTTCTCTTGCTCAGTAGCAATACCCTGTTGAACAAACGCGTAAACCAAAGCGATCAAAGCAAAACCCGTAAGTACACCAAACACAATCGCGATGATACGAGCTCGCTGTAGTTTGCGCTTCTGTTCAAGTTCCTTGATCCGCTGCTCGGTCTCAAATTCTTTCTTGGAATACTCCAGGAATATCATCGTTCGCTCAAAGGCGGGATGATACCGTTGGCCCCACACTAATGTAGGTTTATGTTTTACCTGCCAGTTAAGAGCCAGCTGCAAATCCGGTGGTCTCCATAATCCTGCCTTACCTACCTGGTACATGTTGGCAGCCTCGGCCAGACGCAAATACATTTGAACGGCATCGGCTTCATCATCTACCCAGTTTTTCAATCGCACCCAAATGCGCATCAAACTTTCGTGAGAGATATCCACCATTGATTTAGACCCAAGTGGTGTGCCATGCCCAGGCGTAAGTAGCGAACGGCCAGGCTCGCGGAATTTCTCAAGCACTTCAATTACATCACTCTCACTTACATCAGCAATCGACGCAATTTCATTAAGCCGGGTAGGCCGGCGAATACCAAAATTTTCTCCTCGTTTTTCTGTGATCGCTTTAAACAAGACCTCGCAGATACGCTTCTGATCTTCGTCCAATTCATCATAAGCTTCATTGGCGTGCATCGAGAGCGCTTCGCTCATCGTACCAATTGCCTCGTAATGCTTCAGGTCAACAAGTTCGTCTTCATAATCCTTATACTTGCTCCAATAGCTCCAGGTACGCATCAAAGCGTGCTGCAGAATCGGGAGCTGATCAGGGTTGTCGCCCAAATCATTCAAAAGTTGCTGAACTAAACGTGGTGCAATCTTCGCATTACCTACGGCTACCGGCCCCTCAATAGCTCTACGCTTTTGGTCGCGCGTCATTTGAGGAATCAGGTAGTGACTGTCATTAATTTTTCGGGTAAGCTCTGGGAACTGCGCACAATCACCGATAAAATCAGAGCGCATGGTAATTGCCACATAAATGGGCGAATCTTCATAATTGATCGCCTCCATCAGTAAGTTTACAAATGCCAAAGTTTCGTTTACAGAATTAGGATCTGTACTGTCTTTGAATCGGAATAATTCTTCAAACTGATCGACAAGCACCAGATAGTTGATGTCAGCACTTCGGCGAGACTGTTGAATAGCCTCAACTAATCCCAGTGAACTACTGCGCAACAATGTGGATACAATGGTCCGCTTAATCTTCTTGTCCTCAGGATCGGCATAATTATAATCCTTAGATGATTTGAGAAGCGACTCTGCAAGGTTGTCGATTGGCCCTGCACCAGGTCGCGTTACCACCACTTCCCAATTGGGACTTGCATCAGTCAAAAAGCCGCCGTAAAGAATTGGAAGAACTCCGCAATAAATGAATGAAGACTTACCACTTCCTGACGGGCCTATAACACCAACAAACCGACTTTTCGAAAGCTTAAGCAGCACTTCGTCACTCTGGCCTTCTCGGCCAAAGAACAAGTGGCTCTCTTCGATCTTGAAGGGGCGCAAACCCGGAAAGGGATTATCTATTCCAATGGTTGCTTGTGAACCCGGCGATTCGTCAACGATCTGGCTCATAAATTTCTAAGCTTTAAATTCCTGTAAAAAACTTTTTAAATTTTCCATCGACCGGCTGGAGTCGCTGGAAATCAATGTGATATTCTGATTTTTATAACTGTCAATGTTGCCCGTGCCTACCAACGCTTTTCCTTGGATAGGTTTGTTACGACCAAAGCCCGGAGCTTTTAACAAGTCGAGGATTTTCATCCTCACCCATTGATCGTTTACTTTTCCTTTGAAAATAATGGCACCATCAAAGTTGCGTAGGTTGTCGATGTGTCTCTTTCGCACGTCAAGCAACTCGCCCTCAAAAGCTGGCATCAAAACTTTGAAACCCGATTTTTCAAGTACGTCACGGATCGGCTCTACTTCTGTATGATCAACCCTGTCGTGAACTAAGTAAATGGATTTGCTTCCTGTAGATTCTGCATTTGTACGCTCTTGTGACTCCATGAGCTCTTCGCGCATAATGTTCTTGAAATCTTCGAGAGGGTTTTGCAAAATCTCCGCTCCTTCTTGTGCTTCGGTATCTCGTCTGATTGTTTCAATAAAAGCCTTTTGGCGATCGCTCGCATTTTTCAGATTCTGTGCAATCCAAATCAACCGTGAAAAATCATCTTTACCTTGTCGCTTGGCAACAGCTACTTCGGAAGCGATTTTGTTTTGTATATCTACTACTGAGCGATCTGCTCCTTCGGGTATTTCACCGTAAGCACTGCCAACCAAGTGGATAGACAGTGAGCAATCTTCAAGGTCTTTACGAACTTCTCGTTCAAGTTCTTCTACACGAGCTGGTAGCGAATGATTTGGCAATACAATAAAGCCATGACGTTGTAATTCGCGCTTGATAATATTGCGCTGCACTGAAAGATCATGCCCGGTTTCAGCCAGGTAAATCGTTTTTCTCTTATAGATATTTTTTATGCTGCTGCCTTTCCCCTCACCTTCTTTCAAAGTAATCAGAGCCTCATGGATATCGTACGCCAGGTCAACCATCTTCATCCAATATTGCTTTTCCGCTTCCTGACTAAAGAAGTCAGAATATTCTTTCATCTGGCCTGTTTCCACATCCAACTGATACATGTCATAGCCGATCGAATCGCGAAGACGTGGAGGCTGTTCCTGCAGTGTCAGCGGAGACTTCAATACTTTAAACACACGATTGATCGCCGTGCTCGAAGTATTCTTATAGAATGTCTCAACCAAATCAAGACATCTTCCCGATTGAATAAAATCTTTGGTGAGGACGGCTACCAGAACAGATGCGTTATCCATTGCCGGAGCGGTGGCTGTATCAAATTCAGATTTGATAACGATGACAGGCTTCGTGCCCAGCACCTGGAAGAGCATCAATTCCAAAAACTTCTTGAACTGGGTTACCCAACCTTGCTCACTTTTTTTTGCGGTTTCATTGTCAACTTCTGCGAAGGTGATCAATACGTCTATGTCTGCTATAGCCATTTTATACCGGTTGTTGTTTTTTCTTTTCTGTTACATTATAAATAAGGCCTTGCGCCAGATCATGGTGACTGGCCAAGACAAAATAAAAGTCAACCAATTCTATTTTAAATAGAACTGTGCGCTCGGTAGCTTCAACTTCAGTGATTTTAGGCACGGGCCCTTCCTGAAACAGATCACCAAACACACCATCTCTTTTAAGCACAGCAATTTCTTCGTTATCCTTTTTCAATTTCACTTCACCCGACGCGATAATCAA
>JABDGP010000067.1:9071-13880 GCA_013285945.1 Bacteroidota bacterium
ATAATCAATATCGGAGTCTCGGTTGAGTTAATCATCAGTTTATCCCGGGTGTTCAGTGTAACCGGAGTGATTTTGTCAGAGAGGTCGCTGAGCACCTTCCCAGTGATTCGATTGAAGGCTGGCAATTTTTTGATCAGCATTACCATTTCTATAAAGAGGAAAAAGCCATCATCCAATCCATCCAGCAGCTGGTTGTTTTCAATTGCCGAATCAAGGAATTTCTTATCCCGGTAAGGAAGCCGCTCAGAAATGGTATAGTAGGCCTGCTTGTCTTTGTTATAAATGACCCATGCGGTTGTCTCTTGCAGCAATTTATCCTGGTTAAACATCTGGCTGATTAGCCCGCGGCTCACGCGGAAATCATCAATGTAGGCTGTACAATGAACAGCACACGCTTTTGTCCAGCGGTTATTGAAGTTGAAATCCCTGTTCAGGATATAATTGATTGTCTGAATAGGATTATAACTTTCGCGGGGGAAATAAATCTGAAGCTTCTCAAGCTTATCCTCGGTGGTGGAGTCATCCAGTAATGGAATGAGTTTCGGTTTCAAATCCTGATCTACAAACAAATCAAGAAGCTCGAGAGCATATTGAATACTATCGGGCGTTGCGGCTTCAATATTTTCTTTTACCAGCTGTACCGATTCAGGCTCATATAATAAAGAGAGCAAAAGTGTCAGGTGATCATAGTTATCCCGGATTTCCTCAGTCAAAGCATCACGCAAGAAGCTGAAGATAGGTTCATCAGGTATCTCGTCAAGTGCGGCCACGTTCCACAGGGTTTTACCCATCTCGGAATCAAGTAAATCTTTTACAGCAAGGGCTTCACGACCTTTTGCCTGATAATTAATAAAGCGCAGAGCATAAAGAATTTGTTTTACAATACGCTTATCCGGATAATCAATTTTTTTCCACAACAGTTGAAGTCCTTCATTGCCGCCAATGTGGCCCATGATCTGGATTAGCTTCACCATTACCAATTCTCCTTGTCCCGATTTATGAAAAGCTGTCTCGAGGTGTATAAGTGCAGCAGCACCTGCTTCCTTAAGCGCAGATGCAGCCTGATGAGAATACGCAGGTGAAGAAAGCATTTCAATAAGCACGTTCCATGTTTCCGGTCGCTTTACTTTGCGGGCTGTGAGAATGGCTTCGCTTCGCACACGCGGATCGGCATCACGCATCAATTCAAGCAGAATGAAGATTGTCTTATTGTTGGTGAGCTTGCGCATAAACTTGGCTGCCAGCATGCGGTCTGTTTGTTTCACCGATTTGCTCAACTTCATGAGCTTATCCGGCGATATCGAAAGCAGATCGCTATCTTCTGCCGAGCCTGCTGCCTGCGTAGCCAAACCTTTGATCTCGCTTTTGTCTTCGGCCATTATGCCCAATTCCTGAATTTTATCTAAGGCAAACTGACGAACGCGCTTGATTTTGCTTTCGGAAAGCTGAACAATTGAAGATTCGAATAGAGCCGGCTCAAGTTTCTCCATTAATTTTAAACCATAGATCACTTTACTCTCGGCATCGCTCTGAACCTCCTTGCCAAGTACACTGTCCATGGTATATTCCTTTACTACATCTTTTTCTACAGCCTCTTTATTCTTCATGAGCGAAGATTGCAGTGTGTCCCGATATCCCTGATACATCCGGTTGGAAACAAAATACCAAATCACCAGCAGCCCGACTGTAAAGGCAGTCACAGACAACAAACTGAAAATATGGAACTGGTTAATCAACACAATCAAACCCCCTGCAACGGTACTGGCCAAAGCAAAGACGAAACCTTCAATTTTAGTTTGAACGTCAATTTTAATAGCCTTATCAATAGGCACATAATAGAATTTGAAGATTGGTGCATCCAATGCATCGCGCAATGAGTTGATAAACAACTTGCTCATCGCAATCGCTATAAAGAAATAGACTGCATTCTGACCAGATACTACTTTATCAAACCCGAAAAACGAGCCCAGAGCTAATGCAGCGACGGTAAAAATTACCAACACGATGGGGTTGATAATCATAGCCACACGCAAACCGTAATCCTGGGCAATGCGGTCGGTAATAAATGTGGTAAACAAAAACCCAAAGATCACGATCGTAGCCTCGAACAAGCTAAGGAAAATGGGCATTGAGTCATTATTAAACTGAACCGTAGTCACGTTATAAAATGAATAATCCACAAATCGCAATGCTGTAAGCGACACAACAATAAATGCAGCCATCAACAGAATGTACTTGTTAGATAAAAACTGGCCAACCGATAGTTTCTTGATGTCCGATTCGGCCTGAGCGAGCGTACTTCCCTTGCCCAAATACCTGCTGCTAAGAATATAGAATACAACCAAATAGCCGATGATACTGAAAAGCCCTATTGTATAGAGCGATTCTACCTTAACACCGTAGGTCAATAAAATCGGGATGGTGAAAAACGCTATTATCGAAGCTATGTCCGTCCCCACATCCACACTACCAATAAGCCGCTTACCGACCCTGACGTTGAACATACGGCCAAATGCCCCCCAGAAAACCAGCTGGGTTACAAATGTGAATGGAAGAATGAGGGTAAAGCCAAACTGGTACAGCGTTTTTACGTCTGTTACAAACCGGCTTCCAAATTCGATAAAGGCTGTGAGCCCGATTAAGAGTAAAAGGTTAAAAATGGCGAGGACAGAAAAAGGAACCCGTCCTTGCATAAAATTGTAAAAAACCGTGATTACGATACCAAAAACGCCGGAGGCAACCAGCGCCACAGGTAGGTCATCTTTTTCACTGAAGTATTGCAAAAACAAGGATTGGGAAGCAACCGAAACCGTTGCCAGAAATAAGCCCATCAGAAAGCTCATGATCAGTAATAACCCCACAGGACCAGTCTCGTCTGGTTCCACATCGAGCATTTTCCAAAAGCGCTGAAGCATGGTTTACAGGTTTAGACCCTAAATCTTACACATTTTGTCGAAAAATACAACAAAAACGCGTTCACATATACATGTGGTTATTGCCTAATAATTAATAACTTGTAACAATTGGCACCAAAAGTGAACTGCAGTTCGTCGAAAACCCTTTGTTTTATACTAGTGTAATAAATAATAGAGAAATAAATTTGCCAATCGGCTACTGTTGTAAAAATTTACTGCTACCATGAGAAAATTGTTTGTATTCCTGTTTTTAGTCACAATCCTGTCAAGTGTCGCCCTATGTCAAGACGGCAAAAAGTTAGCTGAGGCACAAAAGCTATTTGCTATAAAAAGTTATGATAAGGCCTTACCATTATATGTAGAGGCAATCCAGTCGGGGGTGAAAGATCCTCTGGCAAACTATCAAACCGGAGTATGTTATTTGAAGCAGCAAAACATTGATGATCAGGTCAAAGGCATTCCTTATTTTGAAACAGCTTTAGCTAATGGAAAGGGTCTTCCTGCAAATCTTCGACACGATCTTGGTCAATTATACCTGAAAAATGAACAGCTTGACAAGGCACTTCAAACCTTTACGGCTTATAAGGATGCCTCAAAAGCCGACCCAAAAGCACGCGCAATCGCCGATAAGGCCATAGAGATTTGCCACAATGCCATTGCACTGATGTCGGTGCCCAGAAATTTTACGGTTCATAGTTTTTCGGGCTCAGTTAATACCAAGTACACCGAATACAACCCCACCGTATCAGCCGATGAAAGTGTGATCGCTTTCACCGCCCTGCGCCCCAATACAGGCAGGACACGTTCAGCCGACAAGTTCATAGAGGAAGTTTATGTATCCTATAATAAATCGGGAAGTTGGTCAGAACCAGCGCTTGTTCCCATCTCATCTGAGTACAATGTCGGTACCGCCGGCATTTCGCCCGACGGCCAAAAGATGATGATATTCATTGGTGGTGCAGCCGATCCAGGCAGCCTTTACCAAATCACTAAAGATGGCGATGGATGGTCAAAGCCAAGTCTGCTGGCTGGAAGTATTAACTCTAATAGCATGGAAACCACATGCAGTATTACACCTGATGGCAAGACTATCTATTTTGCAAGCGATCGCAATGGTGGCAAAGGAGGTCTTGATATTTGGAAAACCGAATTGAAAGCTGATGGCAAATGGGGTACGCCGGTCAATCTCGGCCCAGAGGTAAATACGGCAGCCAACGAAGATGCGCCCTTTATTCACCCTGATCAGAGAACGCTGTTCTTCACGTCTGACGGGCATAATACCATGGGCGGAAACGATATTTTCAAGTCTATTTTGGTCAATGGCAAGTGGACAAAGCCAGAAAACATGGGTTATCCGGTGAATACCACTGCAAACGATAACTACTTCACACTACTAGCAGATGGCAAGCGTGCTTATTTTTCCTCAGATAGAAAAGGCGGGCAAGGCGCTCAGGATATCTATTATATCGATATGCCTGAAAACGCATCAACAGTTCCACTGACGATGATCAAAGGGAAAATCTTTAATGGAGAAACTGGCAAGCCAATGCCAACCAAAATGTACGTGATCGAAAAAGATCTTTACGAACTTGTCGAGCAATGCCTTGTCATAAGACACCGCCTTTACAGATTGTTCTTTTAATCGTTTTGCTTCTTCAGTTACGATCATTGTTGGCAATGAAAAAACAGTTTTCCCCTCTACCTGCTTTTGTTCAAACTTGCTCTCATCACTTTCATCGTAATAATAAGTACGTGCGGCGACTTCAATCTTTGTATTTTCTTTGTCATCGAAGTTCACTGATTCTACTGGGTCTGAATGCTCAATCAAACTAACCAGATAGCTGATTCCTTCTTTGTCATTGGAAGCCATCAAGTCGAGCATCATATCATAAAC
>JABDGP010000068.1 GCA_013285945.1 Bacteroidota bacterium
CTGTCGAGAATGATGTAACCGGATCAAACAGTCCAACTCCTGAGGTAGGAACGTTTTTACCATTGGTAGTTACCTCACCTTGTGAATAAAGAAGCCTTCTGGGGAAATCAGTTTTTCCCGCAGGGAGGGTAATTTTTAAGAAATTCCCTGTCCTACGCATATCATTCCAGCCTTCTATTTGCCCGAGTAATGTAAGATAACGTTCTTCAAGTATTTCTCTCAAAAGAGCCTGGTCTTGCGTGTCTGTACCATTGTTATCAATCCCGGTAGTTGGTGCAAAATCAGCATACACGTACGGGGCATACTTATACGTATAATTGGCTGCATAGTCTGGATTTACATGAGCACCAGTTGCATAATAGGCCCGCAAAACATTAAGAGCGTCAATTGCTGGCTGTGTATTACCCAGTTTAGCATTTGCTTCTGCCAATATTAATGCATTCTCTTGAAATGTTACAAGTGGAAAAGAAGCCGTTGCCGCAAAAAATCCATCGGCAGTAGATGGCCATGATTGCTGTGGCTCAGTAAAGTCATCACAGAGAACGTTAGGTTCATAGGCTACAGAGCCGGGAGCGAACTCCAATCCTCCACCAGGGTAGTAGATATAGTTCAATCTTGCGGTCTCGTCTGTTTTAAGATTATTTCTATTGCCTGGAGCATTTACGTCCAAAAGAGTTGGCGCAAAAGAGTTGGCGGCCATATAGCCACCACGATCATAAACCAGGAAAGAATAATAAAGGTTAAATGTCTGGAGGTATGCTCCACCATGCGGAGCCATCAAATTACCTCCAACGCTTTGTATACCCGAAGCTGCATGCAGTGCAGCATTGGCATAGTCGCGTACATGAAGGTATAATCTCGCCTTTACCGTATGAGCCACAGCAAGCCAAGCCGACTTACTCCCACCCAGCAAGAAATCACCACCACCATCATTCCCAGGTGCTGTAGGTATCAGATTATAATTAATGGCTGAATCCAAAAGTGCATGTGCTGAAGCGTAAACTGCTGCCTGCTTGTCAAATACAGGAGTAGATATTACAGGAAATTGAGCGGCCTGAGTAAAAGGCACATCTCCCCAGCAATCTGCAGCTAAGCCAACGACCATTGCTTCAATTACCTGAGTGATACCCACTGTTACAAGGTTCCTTGCAGGGTTAGCATTGTGCTTTATAAGCTTGCAGTCTTCAAGTATGTTAGCGTAGATCGTGTTCCAGATATTATCATAATCCTGACCTGATGTAACATAGTTTCCTAACCCGGTATATTGCCTGTCAGCTCCGTTGAAATAACCAGCCCACATACCAGTTCCGCGCGCTTGTTCACCTTCAAAGACTCCCATGAGCGATACTTCGATACCACTCATGTATTTGCTCGAAGCAATCACACTAGGGTCAGTAATATTGACTGGGTCTGTCGATATCCCATTGGTCAAATTAGTACAGTTGTTGGTCAACATCGCCAATGCGACTGCCATTGCGCCAACAACTATTCTTTTATTGAAAATATTTTTCATAATTTTTTTCGATTTAGTCTTATTAATAAGTGATCGTCAACTTAAACAAAACTGATCTCGTGTTAGGATTTTGGAAATAATCAATTCCGCGTCCGTTGGTTGCACCCGTCAAGTTTGTATCAGGGTCAATGCCAGTATAAGGCGTCCACAACAACAAGTTTCTACCTGTAAGTCCGAAAGAAACTGATTGTAGTTTAGTGGCAGCTTTGAAAGCAGCAGAGTTTAATGAATAAGCAAGCGTCACTTCACGCAGCCTGGTCCAAGTAGCATTCTGAATAAACGGTGAGTTCACGTTGAATCCGCTACCAGGGCCTTGATTGAAAGCCTGGTCAAGTGCCACTTTGCCACCGCCGTAATTGGCGACAGTGCCTCTGAAAGTATAACTTCCGTCAGCGTTATGTGTAGCTCTTGTAGTAGTCGCAATGGTAGCACCATCATAAGTTTGTATGGCGGCCGCATCAGCAGCGCTAACCGTAGTACTGGTCGCTGTAGCCTTTGCAGTACCAAAATTGACCAAAGCGCCTTGAGTACCATTCCACATTTGACCTCCAACCGACGTTTCAAACAATACATAAAGGCTCAGTCTCTTATAGCTGAATGTATTGCCTAAACTTGCGCGGTAGTTTTGCTGAGGACTTCCAAGAACACCGTTGGTAGGATTAACTTGTGGGAAACCATGAGCATCAAGAGCATAAGTACCATTTGCATTTGTTTGATAGCCGGTACCCCAAATAGCTCCAAATGGTTGACCTTTAGTAGCTACAGAAGCTCCATCGCTAAAGCCAGCCAAGAAGACGTATTGTGCTCCAGCTAAGTCAAGTACAGTATTGCGGTTTGCAAACCAGATAACGTTAGAACTCCAAGTAAAGCCATTCTGTAATTTTAGCCAGGTAGCACCGGCCGAAACTTCGATACCCTTGTTCTCTAGCACGCCTGCATTTGCTACTTGGGATGTGAATCCACTAGAGCCAGCAACAAACGTGGGCAGAATTGCATCCGTGGTTTTATTATAATATCCGGTAACGCTCAAAAACACCTTGTCATTAAAAAATCTCATGTCAAGGCCAGTCTCAAATTCGTGTTTTCTCTCTGGGCGAATTTTCTGGTTGCCGGCTTGATTGGATATTGCAAGACCGCCTGCACCATAACTAGCAGCAGTCAAGGTTCCTCCAAATGCGTCAGTAAAAACTTGCGGACCAAAGGAAGTCAAATTCTGATATGGCTGTGGCGCCAAACCTACGATACCGTATGAAGCTCTTAACTTTCCAAAGCTAAAAAAGTCATTAGTACCGGTCATTTTCGAGAATTGCCAAGCACCTGAGGCCGAAGGGTAATAGAATAAGCTCTGAGCTTGCGGACCAAAGGTCGAAGAACTTTCAGCACGACCAGTAAGAGTAAAGAACAGCTGATCAAGAACTTCAGCATTAATTTGAGTAAATCCTGCTGACGTTCTTTGAGTCTGAGCGCTATTAAATGCATTCCTGTTTGATGGAGGAGAGTTTGCCAAATTCGGAGGAGCATCAGGAATAATGAAGTTAGTAACTGTAGCACCTACGTTATTAAACTGGCGGTTGTTATAGTTGAACCCAACCAAGATCGATCCCTTAAATGCATCAGAAAACGTCTTTCTTGCAGTGGCAAATAAATTGGTATTAAACTGAGATTCCTGAACATACTGTTCAGTATACGATCCTGACAAATAACCAACTGACTGAGCATTTCCAAAATCAGTTCTCCTGTCGGTATAGGTATCTAAACCAGAATTGGCCTTCAAACTTAACCAATCAGTAGCATCATAGTTTAATTCTACGTTACCAAGGAAACGATTTACTACAGCATAACTTTTGTTCTTGTTGATAGTCCAGAATGGGTTATCATAACCTGAATTTGAATTAGCACCAAAAGGGTTTCTGTAACTAATTTGTTTACCTAGTGTAGCTGCTCCCGAAGCAGAATAGGCTGTACCAATGTACTGTGTATTATCAAAATCGGGAGAAGTACGCAGCTCGCCAAGTAGAATACCGGAGGTATTACTTCCTTGTTGTGCCCTATTAGACCTTACATTGGAGAACTGTGAATTGATAGCGATATGAAATTTATCGGTAAGAGCTGTTGAGAAATTAATCCGCCCCACATTCTTGTTATAGTCGCTATTGCTTTTAATAACACCCTGTTGACTCAAGTTATCATAGCTGGCATAAAACTGAGAGCGGTCGGTACCTGAACTCAAAGTGATACCATGCTCGATATAATGGCCTTGTTGAAATACATCCTTGGTATGGTCGTAGGTGTTTTGAGAAACTTTGCCACCATGTGGGTTTGCACCAGTACCTGCTCCGATCGCACTACGTACACTTCCATCAGGGAATTGAACATAAGCACCTGTAGTTGAGGTCGGATCAACTCCACCCGGGCGTGCTGATATCAAGTCACCATAGCTAGCACTGCTACCCTGGGCATACCGGCCACTGCTACCTTCTCCGTATGTCCTTTGCAGGTCAGGCATTTTGTTCACATTATCAAATGAAACCGTGCCCGTGTACGAAGCATTGAATTTGTTCTGAGAGTTCTTGCCTTTCTTAGTAGTGATTACAATCACTCCGTTGGCAGCGCGGCTTCCCCAAAGCGCAGCACCAGCCGCACTCTTGATAATCTCCACGTTGGCAACATCGGCAGGGTTCAAGTCATTCAAGCGTGACTGTTGCTGAGTACCACCAACACCCATACCCAAACTACTATTGTACATGGGCATACCGTCAATAACGATAAGTGGTTGCAAATCACCAGTAATAGTAGCTTGTCCGCGAAGCTGGATGAATGATCCTGAACCTGGGTCGCCACCATTACGGGTAATGCTCAAACCAGCTGCTTTACCAGCCAAGCCATTGATAAGACCTGTTTCACCAGATTGAGCAGCGGCAGCACCTGTTACAGTAGCTGATGCAATACCAAGCTTATCCTTTGAAACATTTTCACCGATAGCATTTACTACTACTTCCTGTAATTGCTTTACATCAGTCTTCAATTGTAGATCAACAACTGATCTGGCACCAATCTCTTCTTCTTGAGTTGCCATGCCAATGAACGAAAACACCAAAGTACCGCCTGACGAAGGCACGCTAATTTTGTAGCCGCCATCCGCATCAGTAACAGTACCTGCGGTAGTCCCCTTGACTACCACATTCACACCAGGCAAAGCAGATCCATCTTCAGCAGAGGTCACTTTACCTGTCACCACCCGGTCTTGCGCCCAGACACTGATCGCAAAGCCGAATGAGAAGCACATTAGTAAAAACTTCTTCATAGGTTTAGGTTTAAGTTTATTAAAATTACTCCTTCAGTTATTAAATGACCATTAATGATTATTAAATAACTAAACCGAAAATTAACTCTTAATTACCAAAAACAAAATATTGCAAATTATTTTTTGAGCCGCTCTTTGATATACATCAAACTCATTAGCCAAATAATATTTGGTTAAAAACTGCCAAATCTTAATAAATCGAAAAGGTCGAGCTATAGGCGGGAGCGAATTTTAAGAATAAAAACAGCGAAAAAATACCCCTCATCACGGGGCAATAAAAAAGCACAAGCCTTCACAGACTTGTGCCTCATTTTGGGTTAATTTCCCTTATTATGCTTCTGCCACTACCGATACAAATGAACGATCTGCACGGCCCTTTTTAAAGGCAACAATACCGTTAGTCAATGCAAACAAAGTATGGTCTTTACCAATGCCGACATTCTTACCAGGATGATGCCTAGTACCGCGCTGACGAACAATAATATTGCCAGCTACTACTTTCTGACCACCAAAAACTTTAATGCCCAATCGTTTACTCTCTGATTCGCGGCCGTTCTTTACTTTACCTTCACCTTTCTTGTGTGCCATGGATCTTAAATGTTATTCGTTGTTAATTATTCGTTAACCGGAAATTACCCGATGCTTTCAATTTGAACTTTAGTGTATTGCTGACGGTGGCCGTTTTTTACAGCATAGCCCTTACGTCTCTTCTTTTTGAAGACAATCAATTTGTCTCCTTTTACATGCTCCAGGATTTTCCCTGAAACTTTTGCGCCTTTAACAAGCGGAGCTCCAACTTCAACCCCTTTGCCGTTATCCAGCAGAAGAACTTTATCAAAACTCACCGTTGCTCCCGTCTCGCCTTCCATTTTGGGGGCATAAACATATTGGTCCTTCGAAACCTTAAGTTGTTGACCGGCAATATCCACAATAGCGTACATAGTTCTTTTTTTAAAAATGGGAGTGCAAAGATAAGGCAAACACTATTAAAAACAAGTACTCCTAGCTAAAAAACCTACCCAAACTGCAGGAAATGCACTTTTCGGTCAAATTGATGCAATTTTAAAAGATCGACACGGAGATTCAGCTGATTTGAACGGCCAGACGTTCACAACGAATTTATTCGCTCTACACTAAATCCGTCGACTTTAAAGCATTTAATTAATGCAAGGAAATCACTCAGAAAATATTTTCAAAAAAGTTTCTTTTTAAGTGTCCATTCTCGTCAAGTTTATAAGTCAATGACTGTTAATCCTTTTTCAAAAATCATAACATGTTGATAACTTATTATGCAGTCATCGCTGCTCCATTCATCCTTTGAATTTCGTTGGCGATTGTAGAATATTGTTCGTTGTATTTTAGGGGTAATACCCTCTAAAATTTTCGACAAAAAACCAAAAACCCAAACCAAATAGCTGCCACAACCTTACCTAAGGGGTTTTGACTGCTATCTTAAAATATTAAAACCATGAGTGAACCCATACAAGAAGCCATTCTGAAAGAAAACAAAGACCGTTTTGTGCTTTTTCCTATCCGTCATCACGACATCTGGAAGTATTACAAGCAAGCGGAGGCCAGTTTCTGGACTGCCGAGGAGATAGACCTTAGCCATGACCAGAAAGACTGGGCAAACCTGAATGACGGCGAGCGACATTTCATCACACACGTGCTTGCTTTTTTTGCTGCAAGCGATGGCATCGTGAATGAAAACCTTGCCGAACACTTTATAAGCGAGGTGCAATACACGGAAGCCAAATTTTTCTATGGTTTTCAAATCACTATCGAAAATATCCACTCCGAGACGTATTCTTTGCTAATCGACACCTACGTAAAAGACCCAAAAGAAAAAGACAAGCTATTCCACGCGGTAGAAACGATGGATTGCGTGAAAAAGAAAGCCGATTGGGCTTTGCGCTGGATCAGCCAGGGAAATTTTCAAGAACGATTGGTTGCCTTTGCAGCCGTAGAGGGGATTTTCTTTTCAGGATCATTCTGCTCTATTTTCTGGTTAAAAAAACGCGGACTGATGCCCGGTCTTACGTTCTCTAACGAACTTATCTCTCGCGATGAAGGACTGCATTGCGATTTTGCATGTCATCTGTATACACAACACGTAATTGGCAAATTGCCCGAAGAACGTGTGATTGAAATCATCAAAGACGCTGTAGAAATTGAAAAAGAATTTGTCACTGATGCCTTGCCAGTGAATTTGATTGGCATGAATGCAGAACAAATGCGTCAATACATTGAGTTTGTTGCTGACAGGCTTATCAATGAACTGATAGGTAAGAAGATTTACGGTGCCACTAATCCGTTTGACTTCATGGAAATGATTTCGCTGCGTGGAAAAACTAATTTTTTCGAGAAACGTGTAGCTGAATATCAGAAAGCCGGTGTAATGAAAAGCACTGAAAAAGAAACTTCACCAAAGTTTTCGTTGAACGAAGATTTTTAATACATTCGATTACTTTTTAAACTTTCACAAAACAACCCACATTAAGCAATGCTCGTACTCAAGCGTGACGGACACAGGGAGTCCGTTAAGTTCGACAAAATCACCGCCCGAATTGAAAAACTCTGCTATGGTTTAGATCCCAATTTTGTCAACCCGGTAGAAGTGGCGATGAAAGTGATCAATGGCCTGTATGATGGCGTGTCCACATCAGAACTTGATAACCTCGCAGCAGAAATTGCTGCCACCATGACGACAAGGCATCCTGACTTTGCAAAGCTCTCCGCTCGTATCGCGGTAAGCAATCTGCACAAAGTCACCAGCAAGTCGTTTTCAAACACAATGAAGCGGCTCTACACGTATGTAGATCCAAAGACCGGACAGAACGCTCCATTGATTTCCAAAGAAACGTGGAAAGTAATTCATGAAAACGCTGCTGAGTTAGATGAAGCAATCATCTACGATCGCGATTTTGGATATGATTACTTCGGGTTCCGCACATTGGAGCGCTCTTACCTGATGAAGATAGATGGCAAAGTGGTAGAACGGCCGCAACATTTGCTCATGCGCGTAGCCGTCGGTATTCATGGAGAAGATATTCCGGCAGCTATTGAAACTTACAATTTATTGTCAGAGAAGTGGTTTACTCACGCCACACCTACGCTGTTTAATGCCGGCACACCGAAGCCACAACTTTCGTCTTGCTTTTTGCTTACGATGAAAGACGACAGCATTGACGGCATCTACGATACATTAAAACAAACCGCTAAGATTTCACAGTCAGCCGGTGGCATTGGCCTGAGCATTCATAACGTTCGCGCCAAAGGCTCTTATATCAAAGGCACTGGCGGAACTTCCAATGGTATTGTGCCTATGCTGCGCAATTTTGACATGACTGCACGGTATGTCGATCAGGGCGGTGGCAAACGCAAAGGAAGCTTTGCTATTTACCTGGAACCTTGGCATGCTGACGTCTTTGATTTTCTGGAACTGAAGAAAAATCACGGCAAAGAAGAAATGCGCGCCCGCGATCTTTTCTACGCCATGTGGATTCCGGATTTGTTCATGAAGCGCATCGAGAACAACGATGTCTGGTCTCTTTTCTGCCCTAACGAAGCGCCCGGCTTAGCCGATTGCTATGGCGATGAGTTTGAGCGCCTTTATGAAAAATATGAAAAGGAGGGAAAATTCCGCAAACAGATAAAAGCACAAGATCTTTGGTTTGAAATTTTAGAAGCGCAGATTGAAACCGGCACACCTTATATGCTTTACAAGGATGCTGCTAACAAAAAATCGAATCAGAAACATCTTGGCACAATCAAGTCGAGCAATTTGTGTACGGAAATTATAGAATACACTGCACCTGATGAAGTTGCGGTATGTAATCTTGCTTCTATCGCCCTTCCCAAGTTTGTAACTGAAGAAGGGAAATTCGATCACCAAAAGTTGTATGAAATTACCAAGGTAGTGACGCGCAACCTTAACAAGGTGATTGATATCAATTACTATCCTGTGGAAGAAGCACGTAAGAGCAACATGCGCCACCGCCCGATCGGCATTGGTGTGCAAGGCTTAGCCGATGCATTCATTTTGCTGCGTATGCCCTTCGATTCGGAAGAAGCGCGCGGTCTGAACAAAGACATTCATGAGACCATTTACTTCGCAGCCATGGAGTCATCTATGGAGCAAGCTAAAGAACATGGTTCTTATGAAACGTTTAAAGGATCACCTGTATCAAAAGGGATTTTTCAATTTGACATGTGGGGTGTAACACCTGATTCGGGAAGATGGGATTGGGAAAACCTGAAACGCCAGGTGAAACAAAACGGAGTGCGTAACTCGTTGTTGCTGGCTCCTATGCCCACAGCATCCACTTCGCAGATTCTTGGCAACAACGAATGTTTCGAGCCATACACTTCAAATATCTATACCCGCAGAACCTTGTCAGGTGAATTTATCATTGCCAATAAGCACTTGATGAAAGACCTGATCAGTCTTGGATTGTGGAGCGAGACCATGAGGCAGAAATTAGTAGCTGCAAACGGTTCTGTTCAGTCTATTGCTGAGATACCTCAAAACATCAAAGACATCTACAAAACGGTTTGGGAAATCTCTCAAAAGGCAATCATTGATATGAGTGCCGACCGCGGTGCCTTTATTTGCCAATCACAAAGTCTGAACATTCACTTGACTAACCCTAATTTTGGCAAACTGACCTCAATGCATTTCTATGCATGGAAGAAAGGTTTGAAAACCGGAATGTATTATTTACGCTCTACAGCTGCAGCCGATGCAATCAAGTTTACACTGGATAAATCTGTTCATCAGCCAAATCCTGTGGAAGCAACTGCTCCGATATTGAATGAAGTCGCTATCGCCATTGCACAACCCGTTGCTGTTATTTCAGAGGCTCAACAAGCCATTCCTTATCAGCAGCATGGTGTGACTGACTACGAACAAAAAATGTCCGATATGGCATGTTCTCTTGACAATCCCGATGCCTGTGAGGCTTGTGGGTCATAGATAAATAAAAAAAGAGCAGTTAATTCTGCTCTTTTAAAGATTTTGGGTTCCCAGCCCCACTGGTAGTTTAAGAAAAACACCTCTAACGAAAGAGGAAATTGTAGATATCAAGTTCTACCCAGTGTTCAATTCAAAAAGGAGCATCAATAAATGGTGCTCTTTTTTTATGCTATTATCCCTCAAAAATAACCTTATTGAATTCAATCACAATTAATTAGACCCTTTTTTTATCCACAAATTCGATTAAATAACCAGATAAAATTGTCGGTATGAATTGTGCCTATATTCCTTATCAAGGAAACCTTCGTTGGATGACCGCCAGAAACTCTTCGTATTCCTCGCTGTCTGTATCCCACTGCGAATGGTTTTCGCTGATATATTTAAAGGCCTGATCGAAGTTATCAAAGTTGTCCAGACGGTCTATAGTCTCGCTGAAAATCTCAAAGTCACCGAAGAATAAAATCTTGGTGAACATGAATTTCTGATTGATTGTGAGGCTCTCCTTAATTAGCTGAATTTTCTTTTTGGCAAGATTGTCAGCTATTGATTGTGGCGCATGCTCTTTGGCAGAAGCTTTCGGCACGTTGGCGGCAGGCTGTGTTTTGCTTTCAAAGAGATCCTCTACTTTCAGTGGAGCAACTTTCGAAAATGATGAAATATAACCGTCCACGTCTTCGGGTGTAAAATTGACTTCTTCCAAAATATGGTCAAGCAGGGCAAAAGCTTCATTGCCTGTAATCAATTCTGCTTTACGTTCCTCCAGTTTCTCAACCAATTTCTCCAATGGAGCTTTATTAATTTTAAGATAGCGTGTTTCATGTTTCAGATCCTCCGCGCGCAAAACGCCATTGCCTTTGGCATCCAATACGTCAGAGAAAAAATCATATGGAGCAAGTACAAGGAAAAGTGTTTGAGATACTGCCGTCTTTAGTAAGGGCAAAAAGTCCTTTTTAGAAATATGAATGTTATTCGACAATGAATTCTTAAACTGAGCCATGGATTGCTGTACTTCTGCCGCTTCATAATTAAAAAAAGGACTTTGCCACTTTTCGTTTTCCAGAGTCCACAGCCGCATCAGCTCTTTCACCACCAATAAATTCACCTGTTTAATTTCGCAAAGCGACAGTATCTCCTGTCCGTTGATTTTTTCTTTCTTTTGAAAAAAAGAGTCGGCCAACTTGGACACAAAAAGGTTGCTGTAATGATCGATTGCTTTGACGCTGATTTTTTCTTCCATAGAACAAGTGAGATCGGAGTAAAGATAAACAATCAGCATTGGCCTTAAAAACCCTTCAGCGTGTTCGCTTAAACCCTTAACTTTGTCAGATGTTTATCGAACCTCATCTTGGTGGCCGCGAAAAAACTGGCTGGATTGAAGTAATCTGCGGCTGCATGTTTTCCGGAAAAACAGAAGAGCTGATCCGACGGCTCAACCGGGCACTTATTGCCCATCAAAATGTTGAGATTTTCAAACCAGCGGTAGATAAACGCTATCATGAAGAAAAAATAGTCTCGCATAGCGATCGTGAGATTCGGTCGACACCGGTGAATTTTGCCGGGGATATTTTACTCCTCGCCGGCAATTGCGATGTGGTGGGCATTGATGAAGCTCAGTTCTTTGACGAAGCGATCATCGAAGTTTGTAATACCCTCGCCAACCAGGGCAAGCGCGTGATCGTTGCCGGCCTTGATATGGATTATGAAGGCAAGCCTTTCGGGCCCATGCCCAATTTGCTTGCCATTGCCGAATTCGTAACCAAAGTGCACGCTATCTGTGCGCAGACGGGAGAACTTGCTTCCTTTTCTTTCCGGCTTACTGACAATAAAGCCCAAGTGGTGCTTGGTGAAAAAGACAGTTATGAAGCTCGCAGCCGCCGGGCTTTTGTGGAAGGGATGAAGCAATACGAAAAGAGTTAGAACTGATATAAAGCAGTTTCAATAAAGCCTTTGTAAAAAAATCTGGATTCACTTTTTATCACTCCGATTTCACGGATTGATCTTCTCCAATCGGGTAATCTGTGCATTTCGAGACTGCAGGTAATTCTGAAGAAGGCATACATCGTTTGCAAAAGAAATTTCTGCCACCATCTATTATTGTCGATAAAGTCAGTAACGATCCACAAAGCTCCTGGCTTCACCGATGTTTTAATTTTATTTATGACCTGTGGCAACGAGTCGCCAGTAAACATATCGAAATAGAAATTCGTGATCACTACATCGAATTGCGCAGTTGCCGGGATATCCTGTTCGGTACCGTGGATAAAATGAACAGGATATTTTATGCCAGTTTTAGCTTTTGCAAGGTCAATCATTTTCGCGGAAGCCTCGATATACCAAACCTCGCAATTCGGTTTCATCTTCAATAAGTCGGCAAGCAGCCAACCTGTACCACCTCCAAGAATTAAGACTTTGGAACTGTCTTCTATTTTATTTAAAAAAAACTTTTGAGAATCAGTGATACTTCTTCCAAAGACAAACTTCGCAAGAAAGTCATACATGAAAGCTATACTGTCAAATCGATTTAAAGTCACCCGCTTAAAGTAAAAGATAGATTAAGGGCAAAAGAAAAACAGCATCACCGAGCAATCGGTAATGGTCATCTTTTTCAAAGTATTTTTTATCAAAAAAAATCACCAGCAAAACGCTATTCATCAACGCAATGAGCGCTACTGATTTTAAATCAAAATTCAATAATTGAACAACCATCAGTATCAGGCTAATCACAAATACTATAACCAGCGCCCGTTTCGTAATTCGTTCGCCCAGCACAGTGGTAAATGAGGAGTGCTTATCTTTCTCATCGCGAAGCCTATCAAACCATGAAAAAAGTAAAAGATTGGTTAGCGCTGTTAACACAAATTGAACTATTAAAATAATCAGTGATGGTGTTAATGGGGTTTCCATGATTGAGACGGGGATCAGCAGTACTCCTCCGGTATACAATAATGCGCCAATCAGTTCCTTCAAAAATTTCAAATAGCGTTGCAGGGCAAAGTAAATTACTACGATACTCGCCAGTATCAATCCGCCAATGAATACTTGCTTACGAATGAAGAACAATTGAACAGCGTCAATGATAATTGCTAAAAGTAACAGAGCGAGTAATGCGCTAAAATGTTTTTGATGAAACCGATGCCGTTCTGTTGATGCCATTTGCCTGACTTTCTTTGCGTCAATTAAATGATCTGCTGTGTAAATGACCCACACGGTTAAACCGAGAGAAGTCAACCCTGAACGCAAAACTGTGACGCCAAAAACCCGGGCGAAAAACAAGGCGCTTATTACAGCCCCGGCCACCACATCAAAGCTTAGGATATTTAGTAATCGATACGCCTGAAATAATCTCCGCATAAACAAAAAAGTCTCCGCTTGGGAGACTTCAAATTTATTCTTTTATCCTGAGTTAGGCTGACTTCAATGCCTCGGCTCCGGCAACAATCTCGAGAATTTCTTTGGTAATGGCAGCCTGACGTGTCCGGTTATAGGTCAATCGCAAATCTTTCAATAGTTCTCCTGCATTTTCGGTGGCTTTGTCCATGGCTGTCATGCGAGCTCCGTTCTCGGAGGCGTTACTCTCCAGCACTGCCTTGAACAATTGAACCTTCAGTGATTTAGGAATTAAGCCAGTAATTATTTCTTCCTGATTGGGCTGATAAATATAATCTGCCTCTTCAGTTTTCTTTTCCTCAGGTAGTGGCAAAACGGGAAGCCACTGCTCTGTACGCAATACCTGGGTTGCAACGTTTTTAAATTCGTTGTACACAATCTCAATCTTGTCGTATTCGCTTTTCCTGAAGCCTTGCATTAAAAATTGACCAGCTTCTGAAACGGCTTCGAAAGAGAGGTTATTAAAAATATTAACGTAATCGTTGATTACAGGGAAATTCCTTTTCGTAAAGAACTCGGATGATTTTTTTCCGATTGGGAGAATCGTAACATTTTTCCGTTTGTTCTGGGCTAAATACTTTTCTTCAATCAGTCTGAGGGTTGCCTTGAAAACAGAGCTATTAAATGAGCCACAAAGTCCGCGGTCAGA
>JABDGP010000069.1 GCA_013285945.1 Bacteroidota bacterium
AGTGTCTTGGGAGGATTAGTCAGTGGGCAATGCTCGTTTCAGGTTACACTGGGCAATGATTGTAAGTTTATTCAGAAAAGCGATGACAGCGCACTCAGCAACATTGCAGTAATCTCTCAACTGACTCCTGGAATTGGCGAAACTGCAGTAAATGTTTTTAACAATCCTCAGGCAGTTTTTAATCTCGCTATCAATAAGGAATTTAATTTTTCTGATAACAACAGTCAACAGCAGTACAGGATTAACCTCGACTACTTCAGCCTGACTGTTGACGGAACTGCTATCGCCGGTACATTGCAGTGGAACGACTCTCATACAGTAGCTGCATTTAATACTTTCGATGTTCTTCCTCCGCAAAAGCAAATTAAATTTTCTATTCAAGTCAGCTTTGAAAAAATGGTTTCAGGGTCGTGGCAAAAAGTAATTCAGAACGGCCAACCGGTTACTGAAAAGCAAGAAGTGACTTTTACTACAGGCACAGCTCCAGATTATATTCCACTTACCAATGTTGATTATAGTTATCCCGTCATCGGGCAATTGAATTTTTATAAAGACGAAAGCACCGCAGGCTATATAAAACTAAAAAAAGGACAGCCTTATCTTTTCAATCCGGGATCCGAGTGGATGCAGGTTGGCCTTTTCGATAATCTGAGTAGCAGCCAAGCGTTATTTAGTTTTACTTATACTAATGCATTAATAAGTTTTGCAATTCCTAATTCAAACCTTAAGACCGCACAAGTTTATGCATTCGAATTGCTCAACGTACCAAAGACACAGTCAGGAGCAATTGATCGCAATGTAAGTGCTGTAGCCAATAAGGTGAACTCACCCGGACAAGACATCAATACTGAAGTTAAAACCCAACAAGCCCAGGGAAGCATTACGCAATTGCAGGAGAAGACAATATTTTCTTCTTTTTTCAGGTCAAGTAAGTATGGCGTTTTATCAGATAAGGTTGCAGCGCAAAATCTTTCAATAGTTCTGCGAGGATTAAGAATTCCATGGCGTGTCCATTATCTGAAAGAATCTTTTGACATCGATGAGTCTTTTGATAAAGCAGAATTGTACGGATCATGCTATACAGGCTTCAAACCGCTACTAAGTTTTGAAGCTGACTTATCCGATAATCAATACTACAATGATCTAGCTTATCCGCTCATTTACGAAGGTTATCCTCTTGATGGCGATATTTTAATTAAGAACAGAACTCCGAATGATTTGGGTGTGCCTCCAGTCAAAGCGGTAATTCTCGCGCAAACTCCCGACAACGCTGAGTTGGATCAGAACAGTCCGCAGTATGTGCCATCCTCGTCAAGTCAGTATTATGTCTATGATTTATTGAATTACATGTATTACGATTTTCAGGATATCCAGCAACAAGTGGCCAACCGGTATTTGTCGGAGGCTACCACGTATCCGCGGAAGGAAAAAATTCTATGGGGCCAGTTTCCAATGATTCTGAAGGGCAATTACAAAATGAATGTTCGCTACACGTTGCCGAATCAGCAAAAAGTAAACTCATCCAAACAAGTGATACTCTACAATCCAATTGGCGATTAATGAAACGGAGCTCACTTATATTTTTCATTCTGTTCTTCACTGCTCCGTTCGCGGGCGCACAAGTAAAATCAGGTGTTAAACTTTTAGCGAAGGCAAAAGGGAAAGTAATTTTATTACGGTGGGCGCCAACTACTTCTTTCGCGTGGTCGCAGGGCAATCAAAAGGGCTATTGGATTGAGCGTTACTCAATTACCAGGAACAAAGAAATTTTAGGGAAGCCGGAGAAAGTCTTTCTGACAAACTCCACAATTAAGCCGAGGCCACTTAAAGAATGGGAGGCTGACGCTCAGAGCAATGATCACTCGGCTATTGCGGCACAAGCGATTTACGGCAGTTCTTTTCAAGCAAGTTTATCGCAGGCAAGTACTTTAACAGAAGTGGCTAATCGATCCAAAGAGCTTGAGCAGCGATTTTCATTTGCATTGCTGTCGGCAGATCATTCATTTCAAACGGCAAAACTTTCAGCACTTGGATTCGAAGACACTACGGCTAAAAAAGATGAACGCTATCTCTATCGGGTGTATGTCGCCAATAAAGACGTAAAAATAAAACTCGATACAGGGATTTTTTATTTGGGTTTGCAAGATTCGGTTGGATTGACTCCGCCTATGAATGTAAGCGCGCAGTTCGCAGACAAAATTGTTTTACTAAAGTGGCCCAAGTCGTTTGTTGAAAGGCAGTACACCAGTTATATAATTGAACGAAGTGACGGTGGAAATTTTATCAGAAGAAACACGTTGCCTTATATTAATACCACTTCGGAAAGTAACACTGAATTGTTTTTTCAAGCGCTGGATTCTCTTCCACAGAATGAAGTTGAGTATCAATATCGCATTCGCGGAATAACTCCTTTCGGTGAAATCGGACCTGAGTCGGAGCGAGTCAGTGGCAAAGGTTTTGAAACATTAGATGCCAAAGCTTCAATCACTCAGGCGAAAGAAGAGAATGGTAAGGTGCAATTGCAATGGAGGGTTCTTGGAAATGCTAATGCCGTTGGCGGATTTTATGTAGAGAGGGCCAGCAACACGAATGAGCCCTTTATAAAGTTGAATGAACAAAAATTAAATCAGGAGTCGACAAGTTACATCGATCAATCGCCGCTGAGTTCCAATTATTATAGAATCAAAGTAGTAGGCGGGCACAGACAAAGTTCAACTTCTTTTCCATTTTTTGTTCAACTGACAGACAGCATGCCACCTGCGCAGCCACAAGGATTGCTAGTGAAGATCGATACTGCCGGAGTTGCAAAACTCTCATGGACTTCCAATCATGAAAAGGATTTGTTTGGATACGCAGTTTATCGGTCCAATTTTTTGAATTCCGAATTTTCAAGGATCAATTCCTCTGCCCTTCGCACTTCTTTCTATTCTGATTCATTAAACATAAAGACATTAAGTACAAAAGTTTATTACAAACTGGCTGCTTTTGATAAGCGGATGAACCGGTCAGCGTATTCAAAAATTGTAGAAGTGGAGTTGCCAGATATAATACCACCAATGCCTCCGGCAATCAAGAAGATAAGACCAGACTCAACAGGAATCTTTTTGGCATGGAATAAAAGCTCAAGTGAAGATGTAACATCATATCAATTGCAACGAAAAACTGCAGACTCATCGCAGTGGAAAATCATTAGAGCATTTACAAAAAACGATGAAGCCTTTTATCTGGATTTGAAGCTCAATCACAAAACTGAATATCAATACCGGCTGATTGCCATTGACAAAGGCGGACTGAAGTCAACTCCGTCGAAAGTTGTATCCGGCAAAGCAATGGATAACATTTTGAAACCGGCGATCTCAAACCTAATAGCAAAAGCAGATAGAGATGCAAGGAGCATTTTGTTGCAGTGGAAATACAAAGAAGCAGGAGTAAGTAAGTATTTGGTTTACCGCGCAGTTGAAAATGAACCTTTGACTTTATATAAAACCATCTCGGGGAATAGCCAAAATTTTATTGATATGAATGCGACGATGAATACAAAATATGTGTATGTGATGAAGGTGGTTTTTAGTGATGGAAGAGAAAGTGGATATAGTTTGAAAACTGAAATTAAATACTAGGAGATGGGACAGGTTATTAATTCAATCTATTGTGAGAGCAGACTCAGACAAAATATATTTTGTTCTCTTCTCCTTTCGCTCCTGTTATTACCCAAAATTGATTACGCTCAAAATTATAAGGTAAGCATAAGCGCATTCTCCGGATCTGGTTACTATACCCCTCAGACATACTATGTAACGGGACCATTTGGGACTTTACATAGCGCTACTTCAACTTTTAATACGCCGTCAGTTCCAACTTCATTTAGTGTTGATTTCTTCAGTTCGCAACTTGGAAGTACTTGTACAAGATCTGGCACCGTTAGTACCATTTCAATTTGCGGCGGCACGGGGACCTGGAGTTCAAATACGGGATCATGCGGAGCAGGTGGCAGTTATGCGACTATAACTTTAGCTGCTACTCCTATTCTTACTACTAGTGGGCCGGCTTCTGGTACGTATTGTGAAGATCAAAAGATAACACTAACGGCATCACCCTACTTTGGATTAAAAACGTGGTACTATAGGATACAGTCGGGGACCTGGACGGCATTCTCCACAAATAACAATATCAACTACACCTTTGGCCTTCAAGATGTTTTTGGATCAAGCTATACATCATATCTAAATCAGACAATATATTTTGGATATGGGATAAATGGATGCGGCTTTGGCATAGCGGTCGCACATTCCTACGTCTTTGCGCCTCATCCAGTGGTAGTCTCTAGTTATTCAACAGTCCAACCTACTTGCAATGGTGGTTCAGATGGTTCAGTAACTGTAACACTTGCTAATTTACTAGGAGGAGAGAGTGTTGTGACAAATTTATATAGCAACAATACTCTTGATCAGAATAATGCGCCGAACTCGACCAACGAATATCAAAGCAATGGTACGACTGTAAACAATATATTGGCCGGAACATATTATACTTTAATTGAAAGCAGTTATGGCAATTGTGGCTTGCCAACTTTCACCCCAATCACAGTTCCTCCAGGCCCTCGTGCACCACTCTCTGCATCCGCTTCTGTCACTTCAAATTATAACGGCTACTCCGTTACTTGCCCCGGCGCCTCGAACGGACAAATAACTGTAACGGCTTCGGGCGGCAACGGCTCTTTTCAATACAGTCTAGACGGAGGAAGTTATCAGGCATCGAATGTTTTTACGACTGCAAGTGCCGGAAACCATTCAGTCAAAGTCAGAGACGGATGCTCAACTCCTACCACCGCCACTACCAATACAGTTTCCCTTTCTCAGCCTTCAGGCATTTCAATTTCTTCCGTAAGTGTTGGAGCATGCAATACCGGCAACACGGGTCAAATAACAATTTCTGCTTCAGGCGGGGCGGGTACACTTTCCTACAGCATCAATGGTGGAGCCTATCAATCATCAAATGTTTTCACCGGTTTGGCACAAGGAAGTTATCCAGTCATGGTAAGAGATTTAAATGGTTGCTCCGTCTTGGGAGGAACAGGAATTGTGCCGGGATCAATATCTGCAGGAACAATTTCAATAGTTCAACCAACTTGCTCAGGTTCATTAAAGGGTACTATTTCAATCAGCGGATCAAGCGGTGGCACTGGTGCGCTCTCTTGGTCACTGGGAGGAGCGTTTCAGTCTGTTTCTTCACCATTCACGAATGTGTCGCCGGGCATTTATGCAATTACCGTACGAGATGCCAACGGGTGTACAGTATCTGCGGGTTCAAAGACAATCAACCAACCAATCACTGCGAGTTACAATTCTACTTTGGCGAGTTGCGCTACAGTGAATGACGGAACAATTACAGTTACCGCAGCAAGTGGTGGTGCTGGCTCATTTCAATATTCATTGAATGCAGGAGCTTATCAAAGCAACAACGTCTTTACAAATTTATCAAGTGGATCAACTTATTCGATCAACGTCAAAGATGGAAATGGTTGCGTCTTTACCATCAGCAACGCGTCGGTTGGATTAAAGCCATCGGTAGCCGGGGCTATCACACAAACATCTTTCATCAACTGTTATGGACAAACAACGGCTGGTTTTAATGTTGTAGCATCAGGAGGAACATCACCGTACACTTCATACAACTGGTCAAATGGCGCGACCGGAACTTCAGTTTCTAATATAGGCACAGGAGTATACACAGTGACGATTACCGATTCCAAAGGATGCCAGGGAACATCTGCGATTACAATAACGCAACCAGCGCAACTTATTGCAAGCCTGGCTCCAGGTAATTTCAATGGATATAATGTTTCATGTAGAAGCGGCAGCAATGGATCGATCAACCTGACACCTGCAGGTGGAACATCACCTTACAGTTACGCCTGGTCAACTGGTGCGGTGACGCAAAATGTTTCAGGCTTGCCAGCGGCCAACTACAATGTAACTGTTGCCGACAATAATGGATGCACTGTGCCGGCGTCATTGACATTAACCGAACCCACTACCTCAGTATCAGTGGCGTTGCAAACAAAAAATAACATAAGTTGTTTCGGAGCAAACAATGGATCGATCACAATTTCAGGATCGGGTGGAGTGGGAGCATTATCATATAGTCTCGACGCTACCAATTTTCAATTGAGTCCGACTTTTTCATCGCTGGCTCCAAGCTCTTATGCAATTTCTGCAAAGGATGTCAATGGTTGTTTAGCTTCAACCTCTTCGATTTCTATCACGACTCCAACGGCACTATCAATTACCTCAATTATAAAAAGCAATCCGCTTTGCTATGGAGCACCCAGCGGAAGTTTGAACATTTCCGCTAATGGTGGCACGACCCCTTATTCATTTTCTGTTGACGGAATCAATTTTGGCTCAACTGGTGTTTTTCCTTCCCTTTCGGCGGGCAGTTATATCATTACTGTTCGCGATGCACAGAATTGCGCTGTGTCTTCGTCGTTGCAGGTCTTATCCGATCCTGCGCTCTTAACTGCTTTTGGTACCACCTCACCGCAAAGCTGTGCTGCCATTGTTGACGGAATGATCAACGTATCTGCATCTGGCGGCACAAGCCCGTTGATGTATTCAATTAATGGAATTGCATTTCAGGCTAGCCCCGTGTTCGCGAGCCTTGCATCTGGCATCTACACTGTCACAATAAAAGATTCCAACAATTGCATTAAAGTCATTTCAGCAAACGTTGGAGTTGTGCCGGCAATGTCTGGTACGATAACACAAACCTCTTTCATCAATTGTTTCGGTCAGTCTACAGGTGCGTTGTCACTTGTTGTTAGCGGCGGCAATTCTCCGTATACAATTGCGTGGTCTAACGGTGCGACAACCCAAAATATTAGCTCACTTAATTCGGGAAACTATTCGGTAGTAATTACTGATGCTAAAAATTGTTCGGCATCAAATAATCTTTTGGTGACTCAGCCAACCGTACTCTCAGTCTCTCTGACCGGATCAAATTATAATGGCTTAGGAGTTTCGTGCGCTACATCATCCGATGGATTTATAAATTCAACAGCAAATGGTGGCACTTCGCCTTACACTTACTCTTGGTCTAATGGAGCAAGTTCAAAAAACATTTCAGCCTTGCCTGCTGGAAATTATTCAGTATTAGTTAAAGACTCCAAAAACTGCACTGTTAGTCAGCCATTAACTATTACAGCTCCAGCTGCACTTTCGCTCGGAACGTTTTCACAAACCAATGTGACATGCAATGGAGGTAATGATGGTTCAGTAACAGTCGTAGCATTGGGTGGGACTGGCACGTATTTATATTCAATCAATAGCGGTTCAACATGGCAATCATCATCTATATTTTCACTGTTGAGTTCTGGTCCTCATGTAATTCTGGCGAAAGACCAGAATAGTTGTTCGACTGGCCTGATCACTAACTTCACCCAACCGCAACCACTCAGTATTAATATTGGAGCGATTCAAAATTCTGGATGCGGACTTTCGAATGGCTCTATCCAGTCTTCAGCTTCTGGTGGAACAGGTTCTTTGTCTTTTCGCTGGACTAACTCTTCGAATCAAATCGTAGCGACATCTGCAAACCTTACAGGCGCACCCAGTGGTGTTTATTTATTAACAGTAACGGATCAGGTCTCTTGTAGTAAAACAACTACAGCAACTATCAGTAATCCAAGTGCACCGACATTCTCTTTAACAAATATTGTTGGCGCATCATGTTACAATAGCACAGATGGCGGGGCCACTGCTTCTATTTCCTCAGGACTCTCACCATTCAGTATTACTTGGGGCAATAGTGAAACTGGAAATACAGCTTCGCATTTGCCAACTGGTAGTAATACCATTCTGGTGAGAGACGCAAACAATTGTGCGACTGCAAATAATTTCAATATCCCCGCTCCTTCTGCAGTTGTATTAAACTCGGAAGTTTTATCGTCACCATCTTGCCCGGGAGGAAGCGATGGCTCAATTCAAATCAAAGCAAACGGAGGAGCGGCGCCCTATTCATATTCATGGAATGGAAATGCAGGATCAAGCTCTTTACAAAACTTATCAGCTGGAGATTATGCACTTGCCATAAAGGATGTGAACAATTGTTTATTCACAAAAATCTTCACAGTAATAGATTTTCCTGCCATTGGAATTAATGTGATCAATCAGGTAAGTCCAACATGTGCTTCGTCATCCGACGGAGCGATGATTGTGCAAGCAGTTGGTGGCACAGGCCCTTATAATTATCTATGGAATGCCGGAACAATCGGCTCGCAATTGAATAGTGCGGCGGCCGGAGTTTATACAGTTACGGTTTTGGATAGTAAGAATTGCTCGCTGGCTAAGCAGATTACATTGACTGCTCCTCCGCCGGTATCAGTATCATTAAATCCAACTTCGGTTTCATGCTTTAGTGGAAATGATGGCGCGATTGCAGTAACTGCTTCCGGCGGAACAGGAATTTTTAATTATTCCTATAACAATGGAAACACTTGGCAAACACAAACTTCATTTAATAACCTGACGACTGGCGATTATACTCTTTTTGCAAGAGATCAAAATGGATGTCTAGCCTCGGCAACAACTTCCATTGCTGAACCAACGGCAGTATCTATATCTGTAATTGAAACAATAAATCCGACTTGTGGACTGGCCAATGGCTTCGTTTCTGTCAATACTTCAGGTGGAACGGGATCCTATTCTTATCAATGGTTGAATAGCCTGAATCAATCGGCATGCACCATTCCGAATTTGCAAAATGCAGTAGCCGATAATTATACACTGAAAGTTACAGACGCAAACTTATGTTTGGCAACAGCAACAGTTACAATGCCTCAGTATCCGAGCGCTCAATTCAATACAACAAGCATCGGTAGTACAAGTTGCAGTTATTCATCCGATGGTGCAGCTACGTTGCAAATTGTTTCAGCCAAAACTCCTTATTCCATTCTTTGGTCTACAGGAGAAACTTCACTAACGGCAAACAAATTAATAGCAGGGCAAAACACTGTTTCAATAACCGATTCCGCAGGCTGTGTATTTTCAAAACAAATATTGATTCCGTCACCGCAGCCAATCACGTTAACTTCTGAGATAATTAATAATCCTGTTTGTGTTGGCAGTCCGGGCTCAATACAAGTGCTTGCCAATGGCGGCACTGGAACTCTCTCTTATTCTTGGGATGGAACCGCAGGTGCGAACAGATTGCAAAATAGTAAGTCAGGTACTTATGCGCTTATGGTGAATGATGGTAAGGGATGCAGTTTGACAAAATCGTATACGTTGACCGATCCGCCTCCATTCATAATTAATCTTGGTCCTGATGAAACTATTTGTCCGAATACAAATACTCAAATCGGGCTGACGCTTCCAGGTGCTACTTATCTATGGAGTGGACCAAACGACTTCAGCAGCACGCAGGGTATAATTTCTGTTTCGCAAGCGGGATTGTATAGACTTTTGGTTACCAACATAAACGGCTGTGAGGGAAGCGACGAGATAGCATTGACTGTTTCCAATAATTTGTTGCGGGCAGATTTTCTGATGGCAAGCGTGGCAAGCGTTGGCGACAGTGTAATCGCGATTGATATTTCTTGGCCTTTGCCTGACAAGATTCAATGGCATTTGGACGGTGCAACGATATTAAATGCAAACGAAGACTATGCATTGATCACGTATAATACTCCGGGAACTTACCGTGTCGGAGTAACGGCTTCACTGACCGGATGTGAGGATTCTTATTATCAGCAGATGAATATCAACGAAAAGAAAACTGATTCAGATGGAAGAGCTTCTGCTGAACCATCTGTTTTAAACTTCACTATTTATCCGAATCCTTTTACGGTTGTCACCAATTTTCATGTTGAGTTTGAAGATGAATTGGCGTTTACATTGAAAGTGTATAGTCTGGCTTCTAACCGGTTGATCATGTCTCATGAATTTTTCGGACAAAGTAATTATCTGGGCGAACTGGATTTTGCCGGAGGAGAATCTGGATTGTACATCGTGGTGCTACAGGTGGGTTCTACAGCCAAGGCCGTCAGAATTATCAAATTATAAAAGAATGAGACCACGCTACTTTTTAAAATTCGCGGCAGTCTTCCTGATTGATTCATCCTTTTCCTATGCTCAGGATTTGACAAAGATTGGTCGGTCTAATGCCCTAAAAATTTCAGGAGGAGTTTCTGCCAGTCAAATCTTTTATGCATCAAGTGGTATCGCCGATCGCCGAAGTCCGTACAGTTATTTTCTTACAGGCAATCTCAATCTCAATATTTATGAATGGAATGTTCCGGTTTCATTCATGCTATCGAATCAAAACATTTCTGTTCAGCAGCCTTTTAATCAATACAGTTTGCATCCCACCTACAGATGGATAACTGGTCATGTGGGTTATTCGAGCATGACGTTTTCGCCTTATACGTTGAATGGGCATATTTTTCTTGGCGCAGGAGCAGACGCCACACCAAATGAAAAGTGGAAAATCAGCGCCATGTATGGACGCTTGCTCAAGGCTGTGAAGCCAGATACTACCAATAGTGGAAATCAACCCGCCTTTGAGCAATGGGGCTTTGGACTTAAAACACATTATGGAGACAAACTAAAATTTCTGGATTTCATTTTATTCAAAGCGAAGGATAAGACCAGCTCGCTGCCATATGTGCCCGAGAAGCAGAACGTATTGCCACAAGAGAATTTGGTCTTGAGCCTTGGTGGGGGCATGACCATATTGAATCACTTGCAGGTGAAATACGAGATAGCAAACAGTGCAATTACAAGTGACACGAGAGCGGAAGGAAACAAATCAAACAATTTGTTCCAGTGGACAGGCTCTCTTTTTACGCCAAAAGTTTCGACCTCTTATTATAAGGCGATGAAGGGTGCAATCAATTATAACAGCCGTGGATTTTTGATAGGCGTCGGCTATGAAAGAATTGATCCACAGTATAAAACTCTTGGTGCTTATTTTTTCAATAATGATTTAGAGAGCATCACGCTGAATGGTAACGCTGCCCTGGCCGGCGGTAAAGTAAATGTAGGTGTAAGTGTAGGCTCACAACACGATAACCTCGACAACACAAAAATCAGTGCGCTGAAAAGAACAATCACTTCACTCAATGTTTCTTTCGCTCCTTCGCAGAGACTGAATATCTCTTCCAGCTATTCCAATTTTCTCACCTACACCAATATCCGTTCTCAATTTTTGAAAATCAATCAGCTCACCACTTACGATAATCTTGATACATTGAATTATACTCAGTTGTCGCAAAATGCAAACGCAAACATTAATTACATCATTAACACGAGCAAACAGCGAAGAGAATCACTGAACGTCAACATTAGTTACATGAAAGCCTCGGATACGCAAGCGAATGTTCCTCAAAATTCGGGAACAACTTTCGTTAACATAAATACTTCGTACAGCATCAACTTTGTACCCGCGAAACTTACACTTACACCTTCGTTTAATCTTAGCAAAAGCACCACACTTTCGGCAAGCTCATTAACACTTGGGCCATCAATCACAATCGCGAAATCATCAAACGACAAAAAATTTCGAGGAAGTTTTACAGCCAACGGAAACCGCAGCTATACCGAATCTATTTTAACAACGCAGATAATTACGCTTCGACTGTCGGGCGGATATGCAGTCCAGAAAAAACACAATTTGAATATTTCACTTGTTGCACTTAACAGATCAGGAGCAGGGTTATCGACTTTCAGTGAGTTCACCGGGACAGTTGGGTATGCTTATTCCTTTCACTAAAACA
>JABDGP010000070.1 GCA_013285945.1 Bacteroidota bacterium
ACAGTTGCCGGAGCAATTAATGCAGGATTAACAGTAACACCACAAGCCGCTACTGTTTGCTCTGGAACGGCTACTAATATTCAGGTTGCAGCCTCTGAAAATGGAGTGAACTATCAGCTCAGAGATAATTCTAATAATTCAAATATCGGAAGTGTGGTTGCCGGAACAGGGGCAACAATCAGCTTGCCAACCGGTAATTTGAATACGAATACAACATTCAACATCCTTGCCTCGAATGGCACTTGTTCTGTTCAGCTAACTACTTTAGCTACCGTAAATGTTGACATCAATCCAAATCCAGGTCTTGCGGTTGGAGCGACAATCAATCCATTATGTTCCGGTGGTTCGACCAACGTTACAGTGGCTGGCTCTGAGATAGGTGTTTCATATCAACTAAGAGATGCGGCAAATAATCCAATAGGTGCGGCTGTGGCTGGGACGGGCGGCACAATCAATCTCGCCACGGGAAGCTTAGCAGCAACCACAACATTTAATGTTTTAGCAACTGGTGGTGCAACTTGCCCACCTGTGCAATTGACCAACACTGTGATGGTCACGGTTGCAGGTGTTATCAATGCTGGATTGGCAGTTACCTCGCAGGCACCTTCAGTTTGCTCAGGCTCTGGTACAAATATTCAGGTTGCAAATTCTGAAGTTGGTGTGAACTATCAACTTCAGGATAATTCGAACAACTCTAACATAGGACCAGTTGTAGCTGGAACCGGAGCTACTATCAATTTACCAACGGGTAATTTGGCAATAGCCACTACTTATGATGTGCTTGCAACGAATGGAACTTGCTCCATTCAATTAACTACTCTGGCTACAGTTAATGTTGATATCAATCCTAATATTGGCCTTACCACAGCTGCATCTATCAATCCTGTGTGTAGTGGGGGAAGCAGCTCGATTACCGTTGCTAATTCCGAAGTAGGAGTAAGTTATCAATTGCGTGACGCTTCTAATACTAATGTTGGTACAGCGGTTGCCGGCACAGGAGGAACAATTAGTTTACCTACATCTGCCTTAGCTGCTACAGCTACTTTTAATGTACTGGCCTCAAGTGGAGTTTGCACATCGGTACAGTTGACAAATACTGTAACTGTAAATGTTGGAGGAAGTCTCAATATCGGATTAACTATTACAGCTCAATCTGCTTCAATTTGCTCGGGAACAGCTACAAATATTCAGGTTGCCAATTCTGAAGTTGGTGTTACTTATCAATTGCGAGACGACTCTGATGATTCACTGATAGGAACAACTGTTGCCGGAACCGGAGCAACAATAAATTTGCCGACCGGCAATCTTGCAGCAACAATAACATTTAATGTTCTCGCCTCTAATGGAGTTTGCTCTATTGAGATGACAACGCTGGCAACGGTTACTGTAAATACACAGCCCAATGCCGGCTTGGGCGTGACTGCTCAAAATGCTGCAGTGTGTACTGGTACGGCCACCAATATTCAGGTTGCCGGCTCAGAGGTTGGCGTTAGTTACCAATTGCGAGACAATTCAAATAATAGCTTAATAGGATCTACTGTTGCTGGCACCGGAGCTACAATTAACTTGCCCACAGGGAATCTAACTGTAAATACGACATTCAATGTCCTCGCTGCAGGCGGTGGCTCGTGCTCAGTTCAATTAACAGCGACTGCATCAGTTAGTGTCTTACTTGCTACCGATCCGCTGTGTACAGGCGGTGGTGGCGGTGTTAACTGCGGTGTGTTTACATTGTCTGCAACCGATACAAGGCCGACTTGTTCCGGACAAGATGATGGAACCATTACAGTAAATGTTAGTGGTGGTACTCCGAATTATACCGTCACACTTTCCGACGCTACTCAAGGGTTCTCTCAGTCATATGCTGGCCCTGGCCCGCTGTTTACATTTGGAAATCTATCTCCTTCTTTAACATACAAGTACACAGTTCATGATGGAGTTGGCAATACCTGTACTTTGGATTACAGCCTTCCAATACAGACCAATGTTCAAGCAAATGCCGCTGGTTTTGTTGATGCAAAATGTTTTAATCAAGCCGTTGGGCAAGCAACTGTAACCGTTACATCGGGAGGTACTTCACCCTATGAATATTCGCTTGACGCAGGCTCAACATGGGTTACGTTTACTTCGCCCGTAATTATCAGCAACCTGGCGCCCGCAGCAGCTCCTTATGCAATACTCGTAAGAGACGATGCTGCCGATCTTTGCCCTGCGCAAGTGATGGTTACAATCAACAATGCCGTTACAGATATATTAGTTACATCAACTACAACAGATGCAACGTGTGCCAACAATGACGGAGTAATCCAAATTACATCTGTTTCGGGTGGCACAGGTCCTTATACTTATCAAATGGACGGAGTCGCAACTGACAGCACCTCGTTCCATAGTCTTTCGGGTGGCAATCATATATTCACAATAACAGATGCAAATAGTTGTGTTAAGAATTTCCCTTTCATCATCAACTTCCCGGGGCTTGTTAATTTTACAGCTCAAACCGCTGCACCTGATTGTTCGGGCACTGGCAATAATGGATCAATTACAGTTCTCATTACCTCATCAGGTACATTTGATGTTGGCGTAACTACGGACCCGATCAATGACCCTGCGGTATTTCAAACTGTAGTTTCTGCCGGAAGCACTTCGGTTGTATTCCCGGGACTTTCGCAAGCAACATATTATGTAGTAGCCAAACCAACGGGCGCACTTTGCCCTTCACGTTCTTTGGTTACAATCAATGGCGGACCTTTTGCAGTAGATTTTGGGTTCAAGCCAAATAACTTCCTTTGCTTTGAATCCAAAGGAATTGTGGATGTTTTTGGAATTAAAGGCTCGCTTGCAGTTGACTATAGCTATGAGATTATAAGTTCGGGCAACATTGTTCAAAGCGGAACAATCACTCAAAACCAGGCATTGGACACCGTGTTATTGACGGGCTTAGATAAAGGGAGTTATCAAATTCATTTATTCCAGGATCAGTCGGCAGCAACAGGTTGTACCAACCCAATCTCATCGGCATTCAAGAATTTCTCAATCAGCGGGCCAACGGCCTCATTGGATACCTTGTACGTGAATAGGGTATTCTCTCAACCAAATCTGCCTACCGGGTCAATGTTGATTGGTATTCAGGAGAGCAATGAGAAACCTTACCAGATAAAACTTCAATTGCTCGAGCCTGTGGTACAGGGTCAGAAAAATCTGAATGCCTTCGATTCAGTTTGGCAGAATGCAACATGGAATAATGTCAGTCTCAAATACGAATTTGATGCCACGGCTTTGTATGCCGGATCTTATCGATTGTATTTGAAGGATACTTTGGGGTGCACCCGAACCTACGACCTTAGCATTGACTTCAACAAGACAATTTATATTCCCAATGTTTTCACTCCTAATAACGACAACAAGAATGAAAACTTTGAGATTCTCAATTTGCCAGATAACTCAAGCATTGTAATCACTAACCGATGGGGTAAAGAAGTCTTTAATTTGGGTAACATTCCTAAAAAAGATCCTGGAGAAGTAGTTACGATAATATGGAATGGCGGTGCCGAAGTTGACGGTGTCTACTACTACAAACTTAACGCTGGCGGCAAGGTTTACTCCGGTTGGGTCGAGATCCTTCGTGGAAATTAGACCGTACTCAAAAAAGCCATAGTGTCGACGCCATCGGCATAATCTTCAACACTTGGAAATTGAGATTCTCCAAAAGGAGCGCTTGGCTTATACCAACCTTTGGCAGAAACGATGCATTGGATTTTCTGCTCGTGCACCTTCAATTTAGATTTTAAGTCCGCCTGATCTTTGTAGGCTTCGTAATAAACTACCGAGATTGGTGAAACAAGGCTTTCATTTTCTGTCAGCATCAGGAACCCATTGTCGTAAAAGTGAACCTGATTGATCAGCAAAATTGATTTTTGATAATCGTAGTTGTTGGCATACTTGTGGTGATCTATAACAGGCTTAAAGGATTGGAGGTTATCCAGCAACCTCGGGAAATCGAAATTTTCAGGTACATAAATCTTCGAAACGTTGCGACAACCCAATCCGAAATACGAGAAAATATCCTTTCCCAATAACTTAAACTCATCAGCCGATTCCTCACCCACGATAATAGCGCACGAGCTTCGGTTTTTGCGAATGATGTGTGGAACATTGCGAAAGTAATATTCAAAATACCTTGAAGTGTTATCGCTTCCGGTTGCAATCATAGCATCAACATGGTTAAGACGCTCTTCAAAAAATATTTTGTCGGCGAAATCTGGATTGATTTCTATTAACTCTTTTTTTAATAAAGTCATCAATACCGAATCGTGTGAGCTAAGCTTAGCCACCAGTTGATGACCGGCCAGAAGTACACATAGAAAATCGTGAAAGCCAACCATCGGAATGTTACCTGCCATAGCCACCCCGATTTTCTTTGATTTTTGATCTTCAATTGAATATCGACTTGTCCATTTTTCTAAAACCTGACGATTCAGGAATTTAGAGATACCAGTCAGCGCAAGATCAACGTTTTCGGGGGTGAACCATGGGTTTTCATTCCCAACCTTACTATGTAAGTCAGATTTCTCTTCAGAAGAAAGCCCTGTGAGCCGTTTTCCCAGCTGATTAAACGCATCGATTCTCTTTTCAAGTGTCATATTGGAACTATTGACTCAGTACATTGTTTTTTGTGGATAAAATCCTGTACCGTATTTTTGTGGTGAAATTATCGAAAACATAGGCCATGGCCATAAAGATCACTGAAGAATGTATCAATTGCGGGGCGTGTGAGCCAGAATGTCCCAATACGGCTATTTACGAAGGCGGCCGCGAATGGACTTGGGCTGGTGGCACCAAACTGACTGAAGTAAAATTAGACGATGGATCTACTGCCGATGCCAAATCGATGCAGGCTCCGGTATCGGATGAGTTTTATTATATCGTTTCAGGAAAATGTACCGAATGCACAGGTTTTCATGAAGAACCTCAATGTGCGGCTGTGTGCCCTGTAGACTGCTGTGTGCCGGATCCTGACATGGTGGAAAGCAAGGAAATACTGATGGCTAAAAAATCCTATTTACATCAGGAAGAGCTTCAGGCATAGTTAAATACGCCGAAAGGCTATCTCATCTTGGCTCGCTTGATCAGATACGCCTGCAACACCTCAAAATAATCCGTTCGCGCATTAGCAGAAATGAAATCAATCTTCAATTGATTGCATTTCATTTTTATCTCTGAATTAAGGATGCGCAGTTGTGAAATGAATTTCTCTTTTATCTCGGCTGGATTCAACTTCAACTTCTCACCACTTTCGAGATCGATAAACTCATAAGGTCGTTCGTCAAAGTTAAATGCAAGCTCGGTCTCATGATCAGTAATGTGAAATAGCAACACCTCATGCTTATTGTGCTTCAGGTGCTGAAGCGCCTTGAATACTTCTTCGCTGCTTTCACCTTCAAACATATCCGTAAAAATGATGACCAGCGACCGCTTATTTATTTTTTCAGCCAGCGTGTGCAAGACTTCTGCAATGCGGGTGGATTTGGTTGGGGGGACATTCTTCAATTTCTGATCCAGCAATTTGAAAAGTTTGTCAAGGTGTGCCGGAGTCGATTTTACGGGAGTCAGTTCTTCGAGCTGATCAGAGAACAAGGCCAGGCCGGCGGCATCGCGCTGATGGGTAAGCAAATAAGCCAGGGCGGCTGCGGCATAGACACTGAACCGGATTTTATTGTTTCCGGGCTGCGGGTAATACATGGAGGGAGAGCAATCAATTGCAATCAGACACCGCAGGTTAGTTTCTTCTTCGTATTGCTTGGTGTAAAGCCGGTCGGTTCGTGCAAAAACCTTCCAGTCAATGTGACGGGTACTCTGACCTTCGTTATAAAGCCGGTGTTCAGCAAACTCAACAGAAAATCCATGATAGGGTGACTTATGAAGACCCGTAATGAAGCCTTCTACCATTTGCCGGGCAAGTAATTCCAACCCTCCAGCACGCCTTACTTCTTCAAAATCCAGGGTCAACACGATTGCTATAATGAAAATAATGCCTTCTTTTTGGGAACATTAACGCTTGGTTTTGTTGCATCCCATTTGTAAAAAATAATTAAAATAGTACCTTCGAAAGACCTAAAGACCAAACCTAACCAAAACTAACGAACTGTGGAAGAGAATAAAACCAACGGCAGGGATGAAATTTTCTCTGAAAAAGTGAAAGCGGGGAAGCGTACCTATTTCTTCGATGTGAAGTCTACCCGTGCTAACGACTTTTACGTGACGATCACTGAAAGCAAGAAACGGTTTAATGCTGATAATGAAGGATTCACTTATGAAAAGCATAAAATTTTCCTTTATAAAGAAGATTTTAATAAATTTATGGAGGCGTTGAATAATACCATCAACCATGTAAAAAACGAACTGATGCCTGGAGTAGATTTTTCTTCGTTTGAACATAATCATCACGAAGAGAAAGAGACAGTTGCAGCAGCAACAAAACCCTCTACTGACACAGAACTTCGCTGGGACTAACGAATTTTTCTTTACCTATACCTAACCTGATTAATCCTGCCGCAAGGCGGGATTTTTCTTTTCCCGGAAGTTTGGTAAACCTTTTATCTTTGCGCCTCAAAAAATTTAATTATGGCGCTCAAGTGCGGTATCGTAGGCCTACCCAATGTGGGTAAATCGACATTATTCAATGCTATTTCCAACAATAAGGCAGAGGCGGCCAATTTCCCCTTTTGTACCATTGAGCCCAATGTTGGCGTAATTACGGTGCCAGACGAAAGACTAAAAATCCTCGAAGGGCTTGTGAGCCCACAACGGGTTTTACCAACTACTTTTGAATTTGTTGACATCGCAGGCCTGGTGAAAGGCGCCAGCAAAGGCGAAGGCTTGGGCAATCAGTTTTTGGCCAATATTCGTGAAGTTGATGCCATTGCCCACGTAGTACGCTGTTTTGATAACGACAACATCATTCACGTTGGCGGCAAAGTTGATCCTATCGCTGACAAGGAAATCATTGATACGGAATTGCAATTGAAGGACCTTGAATCAGTAGAAAAGAAAATAAGTAAGGTTGAAAGAACTGCAAAAAGCGGCGATGCCAAATCAAAAAAGGAGCTTGCAGCATTGATTCAATTTAAAGAAGCCCTGCTGGCCGGAAAAAACGCACGCGCTGTGGTTATGGATGTTGAAGATCGCAAGGCAATAGAAGACCTCCAGCTACTGACTGACAAACCGGTGATTTATGTGGCCAATGTTGAAGAAGAATCTATTCACACGGGTAATAAATATGTAGAGGCGCTAAAAAATTTGGTGAAAGATGAAGGTGCCGAGGTTGTGATGGTTTGTGCCGCCATTGAGGCGCAAATTGCTGAACTCGAAAGTGAAGCCGATCGGCAGGTTTTTCTAGAGGAATACGGGTTAAAGGAATCCGGCCTAAACCGCCTTGTGCATGCAGCTTACCACTTACTTAACCTTATTACATATTTTACGGCCGGCGAGAAAGAAGTGCGGGCCTGGACTATCCATCGGGGCTGGAAGGCACCCCAGGCTGCAGGTGTAATTCATACCGATTTTGAAAAAGGGTTTATCCGTGCCGAGGTTATCAAAATACCTGATTATCAGAAATATAAAACCGAAGCCGGCTGCCGGGAAGCCGGGAAATTGGGCGTAGAAGGGAAAGAATATGTGGTGGAGGATGGCGATGTAATGCACTTTCGCTTCAATGTTTAGCCTTCAAAAATGAAATAATCCTTACACTGCCTCGGTCAATTTACCTGATTTTTAGTACTTTAGCCTTCCGCTCAATATATTTTTAAGGCGGGGTTAACTCTTAAAGTATTTTTTTACCCCTAACGAAAAAAGGCTGTGAGGATCAGGATTGTCTTTTCCCTGAAAAATCGTGGTGCATATGTGCCATTTCATCATCAGTTTTTGCTGGCACAGACCGTGAAAGGACTGGTTATGCTGGGAAATAAGAGTGAGTATTTTGGGTTTAATCAATACAATTTCTCCGGTTTGAAAGGCCAAATCAAAATCAGCCGCAAGGGATTACACTTTTATTCATCCCGGGTTACTCTCGTGTTCTCTTCGTCAAGTAAAGAGTTTATCGAATACTTTCTTTCTGTGCTTTTTGCCCAAAAGGAAATCCTTATTGGGAATTTGCAGCTTGTACCCGAATCTCATGAAAATGAAGAATCGGTAGCGATAGGAGAAACAGTGAAGTTTTTATGTATCTCGCCTATTGTGCTTATTCAGGCTTCATTCAATGACGAGCATGGCAAGCGATTTATATCACCGGAAGGTGACGAGTTTTCGGATTTGCTTTACGACAATACGATGGCGCGAATGGAGGCCAGCGGCAGGTATCCTGCTGATAAGCTTACAGACTTTTATAAATTTCAGCTTGTCGCTGATCGCAACTACCTTAATAAGATTCAGACTACACACAAGAAGTTTGCCCGCATTTACCCGCTCTACGATGCCGATATTAAATATGAGGTAAGGGGCTATACTTTTCCATTCACACTATATGCCCCCCAGCCGGTACAGCAATTTATTTATGAAAACGGACTAGGGCACTTTTCACATAAAGGGTTTGGCATGCTTGATGTAGCTAATGCCAGCTCTGTACCGAAAGAGGAGAGCATGGAAATGGTGCACGTTTGAAGCCTGTTGCTATAGCCACTCACCGTGAATTCAGGGGTACCAAATAATAACCGATCAGCAAATCAGCATTGGGCTGGAAGGGGTGATTGTAAATAGCAACCTCATAAACATTTTCTGTTTCGAAGTGAGCACCTTCAATGGTATCAATCGGCATATTTTTCGAAACCAATACGTACTGATAATCATAATATCCCTGCTTCACATATTGACGCGATTCATAAACTCCGGTAGAGGTATTGTACTTCATTTTGTTCTCATCCGTACGCCTGTAGTCGTTAAACTTGCCCACCAGGTACACATCGCCATCCCACTGGGTTTCTGATTTAAGAGTGAAATTCACATATAAATAATTTCCCGTTGTGGCTGGCTCACCATAGTCGGTATTATCGATAATATAATTTCCGTCCATGTCTTTCGTTTGTGAATAAACTCCATCGCCTCTCGGTTTGTCTATCATCACATAAAGTTCATAAGGCTTGATTGTCTTATTTATCTTTCCGGTGTTTTGGCCCGGATAAGAGAGTGATCGAAAATCTACAAATCTGTATTCATTGCCGCCGCTGAATTGCCTGCTGTTGTCCATAGATTTATACTCAAGCTCATTTTGATCATCTCGCACAAAACTTGGTTGGATATTGTACTTCGCATTATCCCATCGCTGATTCTGTCGGATATTCACATGTACACTTTCGGTAGGATTGAGAATTTCAATGTCGCCGTAATCAAGCACAAAATTGAATTGCTGCATGCCGGGATCCAGTGTATTGGCACCTATCAACTGATCATCCTTGCTGAGACCAATCTGTGTGTCATAGATCATCATTCGCTTCGAGAGTATCAAATCGCTTGGGTCGTTGCGATACACGATAAGTAAATAGTTGCCGGTAAGTTTTACTTCAGGTACCTGAAACTTATAGTGGATGTAGCGTACATGAGTATTGCTTGACTGGGTGTAATCAGTAAATGTGTATTCATTATAATTATCCATGAAATCCAAATCGGTTAATTGCGATTTGGTCCAATCGTAATTGCAATGAATCAATTTTGCATAATAGTTATTACGCTGGTCTTGCAGATCATCAAACTCGAGCAATAGATTTTGCTTAGCTACTGAGGTAGTGGCAGGTTGTAGGAAATCTTGAGTGCCACCCATGTTTGGATACAGTTGCACCGTCTTGATTTGACTCTCATAGATTTTATCTGTGAATGACAATTCTTTTTGTGCGAAAAGACAACACGGAAATGCCAACAGAAAAAAGAGGAATGGTTTCATATGTTCAAAACTAAAGGATATTTTGAACAAACGGAATTCAACTTTTCTTTAGTATGGGGCCAATTAAATTATGTGATTGGCAATTACCTCAAAGTGTCAATTAACATAGAGGCATGTCGCTGTTAATTCGAATTTGTCATCAGCCAGGACTTCTGCATAAAAAGCTGACTTATTTAAAAGGTCAATTATGAATTTGGAATCAACATTTCCTCCAATGCATTTTACCCGAAGGATCTTATCACAATCATCTAAATCGAAGTTCGCTTTGTAATTGGGAAACCTCTCGTGAATCTGGTCAATCAGCAGGTTCGCTTGAGTCTGACTTTCAACATTCGTTTTAAAAACCTCTACCATATCGTATCAGTTTCAGTCGAGTTACTGGATTGGCCTATAGCAAAGCAAAACGATTCCGCATTCAAATGGTTTCGCCGTAATCAGTTGAAACTTTGTTCTATCGATAAAGATTTGCATGCCTTTGCCGATGGCTGTTGGATTAATGAACAGATAAAGCTCATCAATAAGGCTGCGGCTGATCAAAGAGGAAACAAAGTTTGCGCCTCCATAAACAATAATATCTTTTCCCGCCTGGTTTTTGAGCTTGGCAACCTCATCAGCTATATCATTTTTAGCGAGGGTTGTATTCGGCCATGACTTATCCAACGTTTTTGTAAATACAACTTTGGGCGTATCTGTCATTTTTTTTCCAAAGGCACGGCTTGGATCATTTGGGTTTTCCACCACAGTTGCCCAATGTGAAATGAAACCATCAGCCATTTTCCTCCCCAGGAGAATAGTATCTATTGAGTCGGTTAGGTTACTAACGAATGTCAAGAGTTCCTCGTCCCAGTTCCAATGCATCCAATCCATTTCACTATTTGGGCCTGCAACAAATCCGTCTACCGACAATTGCATTTGTAATTTTAGCTTTCTCATAGTATCAGTTTTTCTTTGGGCTGTGTATTCATTTGTAATTATTACTATTCAATAATCTTCACCATGCATACAAGTTCCTTGTCACTTTTGTACCACTCTACGCAGAACGATGTGTCGTCGAGTCGGGGGTCGGAGAGCAGCCTTTGAAAGACCGAGGCGAGGGTCTGTAGCTTCGATTGGTAGTCCTGAATTGTTTCCATTAAGTAGGTTCCTTTTTTAATAGCAAAGGTTTCGCACCCGTGCTTCTTAGTTTCTCGCATGGAGTTTTCTGTTACTCCGGCTTTGTAAACGATTTTTCGATTCACTGGTTTGGAAACGCCATACAAAGTTCTGCCTTCTAGTGAAGGGAAAGTTCTATTTAACTCATCAAATGCGGCCTGAATGCCGTCAGGATAGGACTTAGCTCTGACACAGGCGAGGTTAATATCTTTCTTTAAATGATAAATTTCCATAACATATTTGGTTACTGGCGCTGCAAACATACTTACTGCATACAGCTTTTGGAGGGTGTAAATACGGCAATCTGTGGGGTTGATTGCGACAATCTTCGTTTATACTTTTGGTGAGAAATCTGGTGGTAAATTATAATTGATTAACGA
>JABDGP010000071.1 GCA_013285945.1 Bacteroidota bacterium
CTCACAACTTTCACTACTCATCCTCAATTCACATCAGCACCGAAAAAACCCGAAGTATGTTTGCGGGCAGGGTTGCCTTTGCATGAGATCGATGCTCCAAAATTGGCAGAGGCGTTCAGTTCCTTTTCGGCAAATACCGTAACGTCGGCTCCCATAGACGCACTTACTGTCACTTCCTGGCATTTCAAATTAGCTGCGTCAACCTCAGTACCCATCTTCGCCCTGATTTTAGCAACATCAGCTGTGCCGCTGAGTTCTACTTCACTGCCCATCGATGACTCAAGCTCTAGCTCTTTAACCTGAAGCTGCAGCCGGACTTCGGCACCCATCTGGCTGATCAACGTCAGCTTGGAAGATGATACAATCGCGTCGTCAGCTCGAAGCGAAACACCACCTTTTACTTCTATGTTCTCTAGGGAAGTATAATAAATTGTAACGATCGCCTTAGGCTTTCCCTTGCGATCGGAATTATCATTGAAATCGAAAAATCCTTTGTTTCTGATCTTGATTTGAAGCTCGTCACCACTGCTTTTTGTAATCACATCGCTTGGGTCGATCCCGTTGTAATCAATCTCTGCGCGGCAAGTCTGTGCTTTGACCAGTTTCACTTTGAACGGCCCGAAGACATTAATATCAACGAAACGTGAAACTTTGATTTCGTGCGTTTGTGCAACGGCAGATGTTAAAGCTATAAACAAGACTGGCAGGGTAAGAAGACGCATATCGGTTGGATTTACTATTAAGACGCGGGAAATGCTTAACAGGTTGCATCCAATTCGTTATTGGTTAATCGTTAATCGGAATTAGGAATTGACATTAGGTGAAATAATGAATTCGCTTCGTGGTGCTCTGCCTTTGCCGGAGAAATCCCGGGAATGTTAGTAGATTGCTCCTAACGGAGCTAAAGAGCGCAACTTGAATGATGTAAAGAACCTTGTCGATTTCACCGGTAGTGTTGTAGATACATGGATCTATTTATCGCTGATCATCGTTGCCGGCATTCTTGTCTTTGCGTTTGTGGCCTTACGGTTTGCGAAGTCAAAAAAAGCACTTACCATCTTGCTGTTATTTAGCATTATCTCCTGTGCTGCTGTGGGCAAATTTGAATCTTCTCTTTATTTGGGAATGCTCGTGTCTGCACCTACACTCGTGATTTTCTCAATTGCTCTGATTGTGCGATACATTAAAGAGAGGCGCAAATAAATACGCAACCATGGCAAAGACTTTTCTGCAGGCAGAATGGAGAAAATTGGTGATGGCGAATTACTCCATAGATAAAAAGACACTGGAAGAATATCTTCCTTATAAAACTGAGATCGACTTCTGGGAAAATGAATGCTACCTGAGTCTCGTGGGGTTTATGTTTCTTGACACTACGGTTAAAGGCTTAAAAATTCCCTTCCACAGAAATTTTGAAGAAGTCAACCTGAGGTTTTACGTTCGATACAAGGACAATGGGGAATGGAAACGCGGAGTTGTGTTTATCAAAGAATTTGTGCCCAAGCCTGCGCTCACCTTTATTGCCAACACTATTTATAATGAAAACTACGAAACGTTGCCAATGACTCATTCGTGGAATAACTCAAACGATAGTATGACTGTTGAGTATAAGTGGAAAAAGAAACGGTGGCATTCGTTTTCAGTAACGGGCAGTCAGCCTGCTAAAATCGCTGAGGGTAGCGAGGAAGAATTTATTACTGAACATTATTGGGGATACACCCGAATAAAACCTAACCAAACATCAGAGTACGGAGTCGAACATCCTAAATGGGAAGTTTACAAGACAAATGCTTATTCGATCGATGTTGATTTCGCAGAAGTTTATGGAGAGCACTTTGACTTCCTTAACAGGGAAAAGCCCAAGTCAGTATTTCTAGCTGAAGGATCGAAAATTGAAGTGAAAGATGGACGGAAGATTTGAAACAGAATTCTTTCACCCGTTAGACATAACTCACCAGATCAAAAGACCAGACGAAGGCGAAATAATTTCCTGTCGAATTAGATGATCCTAACTTTTAATGATCTTAAACTCAACCCGTCTGTTAAGCCTGTGGGACTCTTCGTTGTGACTGTTTGAAATTGATCGCGCGGCACCGAAAGCTTTGGTCTTTATTCTCCGCGCCCTAATACCATGATGAACCAGATACGACTTTACAACTTTAACACGATCAAGGGATAATTCTTTGTCTTTGATAAGATCTCCGAGGTTGTCTGCATATCCGTCCAATTCAATTACCATTTTCCGGTTTCTCTTCATCAAATTCGCTGTAGCATCAAGGTTAGCTTCAGATCTTTCAATGTCTTCAAAGTCAGTGCTGCTTACCTTGAAGAGCACATTTTTTAATGGAACAGTGGGGGGAGCTATCACCCCCGCTAAGTCAGCATAAAACTGGTCGAGTGCTTTTCGCAGTGAGATGCCTAACGTAATGTTTGCTCCTTGTTCAATAGTGGTTATCATACTTCCCTCATACTCCTTGTCGAGGCCGCTGGTGGAATAGCTTGATTGATATTGCTTATTGACAATGGTGGAGTCATTCAACACGGCCTTCATATCCAAAGTGACATCGGCTTTGGATTTCATCCAGCAATTCCCTCTAACGTCGGAGTAAAATTCGTCAACTGTGGTTGTAATGGTAAGATTCTTATGTGGCTCACTCCTGCCCTGGTTCGCGCCAAAATAAGTCATGTCAGTTTCGATCTTATTCTGAATTTCATGCATTGCTGGTGACTTGTGGAATTCGGTGACGCTAAAACCGGAGCGTTTGTCGACGGGTTGTAACAGGAATACCTTGAATCTGCTAAGATCAAGCTTGTCGGTCTTTGGTTTACTACTATGGAGTTTCGGCAACATATAAAACATTCGCGAATTCATTCGGTTATCCTTATGAGGAGATAATATGATCGCGACGAGGATCCCGCCGCTCAACATAGCGCAGATGATCAGGGTCGTGAGCCATCTTAGTAAAAGTGGGTGACGTCTTGCGTATGGTGACGTGCCAAATGGTGAACTGCTAACTCTTTGAAGTTTCATGATTTTTTGATTTTAGTTGTGTATGGATTTTCTTGACGGGCGTGGTCCCGTCTCAAACCCTAAGACAACTAATCAAAATAATCGGCCTGAGAGGCAAAAAATCTGGGTGCAATATTACCTCAACAGAATGAAACCGGTTAGCGTTTTTAATTTCGAATGAAAGAACCGGGAGTTGCTGGAAGTGATCTTCGTAGTTATCGCCATCATCCTCTAAAGGCTCTCCCTGAAAGTTAATCTTAACAGTAGAAGATATCTGGTTAGAATATGTTGTCTGATATTTCCTTGGCCCGGCGTCGGCAAACCGTGCGACTATCACAAATATCAAAATAAGAAACCCTACGAGGCTAAGGAAAGATTTTCTATTTGTGATATTTTTTTTCAAACTACCTAACGACTATTGTTAGAAACGAGATTTTCAATTCTAGGTTGCGGGGAAATAAATAACGAGGAACTGATGTGTGCCAATCAGGTCTTCCGATCTGACGGGCGCCCAGTTTATTTGCTAAATCTGTAAGTCATGTGATCTGAACTTAATTTCCATCCGATTCTTTGATAATGTTTACTTGCCATAAACTTAAAGAAATCGCTGTCTATCTTAAATGACTTATATCTTCCTATTGAATCACAGAGCAAATCATTCTTGAGATTATGTATCTCATATCCTCCATTGTAAAGAGGCATGAGAGTTAAATCAATTTCTCCACCTTGAAATTCCACTAACTCATGATATTCATTCTCAAAATAGAGTTTGTCATTAGTCGACGAGCATCCAATAAACCCCAAAGCAAGAATAATTTTTATGCAATTTCTCATATAGGTGTTACAAACCCAACCTACCAAATCTTTATCCTCTCACCTTCCGCCTTGTAGTTCTTCTCGCCCGGTTGCACATTAAATGCTTTGTAAAACGGACTGAAGTTTGTCAGCGGGCCATTTACACGCCACATGGCCGGCGAATGCGGATCTGTGTTCAGGTACATGCGCATAAACTCATCACGTGTCTTTACTCTCCATATCCGCGCTACCGACAAAAAGAAACGTTGATCGGGCGAATAGCCGTCTATGCCAATAGAATCTTTGCCCTGCGGAGTCATTTTAAATGCATCGTAGGCAATGGCTACCCCGCCGTTGTCAGCGGTGTTCTCACCCACCGTCAGGGCGCCCTTTATATGGAGGCTGTCCAAAACAGCGAACGAACTGTATAAGTCAATCACCTGTTGGGTCTTTGCATTGAACCTTTTGTAATCTCCTTTCGTCCACCAGTTTTTCACATTGCCGTCTTTATCAAATTGTGCACCTTGATCATCAAACGCGTGAGTAAGTTCGTGGCCAATCACCATGCCTATGCCACCATAGTTGATGGCATCATCGGCTTCAAAATCAAAATAAGGGTACTGCAATATGCCAGCCGGGAAAACAATTTCATTAAAAAACGGATTGTAGTAGGCAGTAACGGTAGAGGGTGTTGTGCCCCACTCTGTCTTATCAACGCGCTGATTCAATTTCGCGAGGTTATACTGGTAATCATTCTGACTCAGCGAAAGCACATTTTCAAAATACATGGTCTTATCGATAGTCACCTTGTCGTAGTTCCTCCACTTGTTGGGGTAGCCTATCTTTTTGGTGATGGCATACAACTTTTCTTTTGCTTGTTGTTTGGTGCTATCGCTCATCCAGTCGAGGTTGTTGATTCTGTTCTCAAAAGATTTCTGCAAGTTGTTCACCAGATCAAGGACACGCTTCTTGGACTCTTCATTGAAATATTTCTTTACATACAATTGCCCTAACGCTTCGCCCAGTGAGCGGTCAACAGCTTCGGTCATTTTGATGGTACGCTGTTTTTGTGTCGCTTGTCCCGACAACACTTTTGTAAACTCAAATGCGGCATTGACAAACGGAGTGCTCAGTACATTGGCATAAGTTCCGAGGCTGCTTGCCTTTAAGTAAATTTTCCAATCATTGATGCTCACATTTTTTAGCATGGCATTCAGCTTGTCGTAATAGGCCGGTTGAGCCATATCCAGTGAGTCGGTCGCTGCACCAATGTTCTTCAGCAGTGCTGCCCATCCTATATTCGGTTGCTTCTTTTCTATAGATGCCAGCGGTAGCTTATTATAGTTCGCTTTTACATTCCTCAGTTCGATGTTTGTTTTATGCGTAGCCGCTAGCTGTTTTTCGATTTCATAAACTATGTTCATGTTTTTGGCAGCGGTGGTAGCATCACTACCGGTTAGTTCAAACAGCCGGGCAACGTATTTTTTATAGGCGCCCTGTATAGCAACTGTCGACGAGTCGGTCTTGAAATAATAATCACGCTCGGGCAAACCGATACCAGCCTGAGTCACGTGGGCTATATTGATGCTGCTGTTTTTATTATCAGGCCAAATTCCAAAGCCGATGATAGAACCATTGTCCACTTTTAACTCATGGGCCACATAGGTCATTAACGAAGGCACATCTTTGATTGCATCTATTCGCGCCAGCATGGGCTTGACAGGCTCATAGCCGCGTTTGTTTATCGTAGCGGTATCCATACCCGAAGCATAAAAGTCTCCTACCTTTTGCTCAATGCTTCCCGTAGGGTTGGTGCCTTTCGAAACGTCTTCCAAAATACTTAGCAGAAGTTTTTTCTGTGGAATATTCAGGTACCGGTATGAGCCAATGCCCACCTGATCGGCAGCAATCTTTACGGTATCATACCACTTGCCATTCACATACCTGAAAAAATTGTCGCCTGGTTTTATTGAGGTATCAATGCCAGCTACATCTACAAATTTTTGTTTTGGAGATTCCGGTTGACGGCAGGCTGCTACTGCTAGTAAGACAAGGGGGATGAAAAGAAATTTGCGCATACGATTTTATAGTTTTTGAAAGATAACCTCTTTCCGTTCAGTATCGCAAGCAAGAATTTACGGGTGGTACGGCCGCTTTCATCCCCTTATTCCTTTCGTACTTTTTGCCGTGACACAAAAAGTACCCAAAACGTCGAGACAAAAAAATGCTCCTCCCACTTCCCTTCACTCCCTTTTTGTCAGCCCGACGCTCTTAGAGCTTCGAACAAGGATTTGACCATGGCAACCAGTGATCAATGACTAATTCCTTACGACCAGTTACCCTGGCCTTATTTCGGGCAAAAGCCCGGCACAAAAAATAAAATCTTAAAATAATTTTGAGAAACCAATCAGTTGCGTATGTTTGCAACCGAATAGTTGCAAATAAAACCCTTACCATGAGACGAGATATTTTTCAAGCTATCGCAGACCCTACAAGAAGGGCAATCCTGGTGCTTATAGCCGCACAGGCCATGACGCCTAATTCCCTGGCAGAACATTTTGATACAACCCGGCAAGCAGTTTCAAAGCATTTGAGAATTTTAACTGAGTGTGAGTTGGTGAAACAAGAGTACCAGGGAAGAGAGATTTACTATCAACTTGAGGTTAATAAAATGAAAGAAATTGATAAATGGTTGGGCCAATTCAGAAAGATTTGGGAAGACAGCTTTAATCAACTCGATAATGTATTATCAAAACTAAAGTCTAATAAAAAATGAAAAACGATTTGCTATTTGATTTTACCGTTGACAGAGCAGCAAAAACGGTATACATCACCAGAGAATTTGATGCTCCCCTTTCGCTGGTATGGGATGCTTATACCAAACAAGAAATTCTTGATCAATGGTGGGCACCTAAGCCTTTGTCCTCAAAAACAAAATTTATGAATTTTGAAGTTGGCGGCCGAAGATTTTATGCCATGGTAAGCCCTGAAGGACAAGCGCGCTGGGCAATCCAAAAATATACTTCCATTACGCCAAAGACCAATTTCAAATTGTATAATGCTTTTTCAGACGAAAATGAAAATCCGGACCTGCCAGGTTCTGAATGGAATTTCAATTTCAGTGAACAAAATGGAAAGACAAAAGTGAGTATTACGATTTACAACGAATCGCTTGCCCGCATGGAGAAGGTGATTGAAGGGGGCTTCTTCCAGCAAGGAACTGTTATGCAAATGGAGAATTTGGAAGAGCTATTGGCAGCTTTATCGAAAAGGTGATTTTAGTTTTTAAAAACCTTAAGTCAAACTATTTAATAATCTAAAAAATAAAAATTATGGCACTCATTAATCCTCACATCAACTTCAACGGAAATGCCGAAGAAGCATTTACATTTTACAAATCAGTATTTGGCGGAGAGTTCGGAAAGATTATACGTTTCAAAGATATCGCAAGTGCAGAAATTCCGGTAGCTGAACACGAGGCACATAAGGTTATGCATATCGCATTACCTATCGGCCCAAATATGTTAATGGCCAATGACGTTCCGGAAAGTGTGGGACGAACAAATGAAAATGAAAACAGGTCTAAAATATTTATTAATGCAGAAAGCCGTGAAGAAGCCGACAAGTTATTTAACGGACTTTCAGCAGGCGGAAATGTTGAAATGCCTATTGACGACAGTCCCTGGGGCTCCTATTTTGCCATGTTTAGAGATAAATTCGGTATTGAATGGATGGTGGACTATACCCCTTCTGTTGGCCGTTGATCAACCTCTGCAAAGATTATTTATCCAGTATAACACTTCCTGAATTTTGATAAGAAATGGTTGAAGTTTTTAAAACCAACGTTCAGAAAAAGGCACAAAGCAAAATGTTGCTTTCTGTTTTGGCAGATGCATTCCCATCGTGTAAAATTAATTTTGACCTTTCAGATTGTGATAAGGTACTTCGGGTGGAAGGAGATCCTATGGAGGCTTTACCGATAATAATACTGGTGAAAGAGCATGGCTTTACCTGTGAGGTATTAGACTAGAGAAATCAAAGTTAGGTCGGGTCGAAAGACCTGACTTGCACAAAAAAAAATGACATGCTCAAAATAGAACGTCATTTAGTACTGAGTATAAAAACTAAAACACAATAAAAAATGAAGAACAGCCTGCTATTTGATTTTACGGTCGACAAATCAACAAACACGGTCTTCGTAAACCGGGAATTCGCGGCCGAACTTGCTATGGTCTGGGACGCATTCACGAAACAAGAAATCCTGGATCAATGGTGGGCACCCCAGCCCTGGCTTTCCAAAACAAAGCGTATGAACTTTGAAGTTGGCGGTCGAAGATTTTATGCCATGGTCAGCCCCGAAGGACAAGAACATTGGTCTATTCAGGATTTTACTGCCATATCTCCCAAAACCAACTTTAAAATGGTTGATACTTTTGCTGACCATGACGAAAACATCAATAAAGAATTTCCAATCTCAAATTGGAGCTTAGATTTTAGCGAAACCGCCGGAGTTACAAAAGTCAACATAACGATAAAACACAAAGCACTTACCGATTTGGAGATGATTATTAAGATGGGTTTCAAAGAAGGTTTTACCATGACATTAAACTATCTGGAACAGCTACTACACAACTTAAACAAGAAAGCACAATGAGAAAAATAATCGTTTTATCATTCATCACATTAGATGGAGTTATGCAAGCACCAGGTGGACCAAAGGAAGATACATCGGGCGGTTTCAATTATGGTGGTTGGTCTGCGCCTTTTGCTGATGATGTCAGTGGTAAGGTCATGCGAGAACAGATGAAACCAGCAGACATGCTTTTGGGCAGAAAAACATTTAAGATTTTTGCCAACTACTGGCCCGAGCACGCCGACTTTTGGCCAGGCGTCAATGATGTCACAAAGTACGTCTTGTCCAAGACCATGAAAAAGTCGGATTGGAAAAACTCTGTTTTCCTCAAAAGCGTGGCAGATATAAAAAAGCTCAAATCTCAAAAGCCTTCGGGATCAAACGGCTCTGATATTAAAGTTTGGGGCAGTAGCGAGCTTTGTCAGCTACTATTTAAGCATGATTTAGTAGACGAACTCTGGCTCAAAATTTACCCGGTGACTCTTGGTAAAGGGAAAAAGTTGTTTGGCAATGGCCCGATTCCGGCAGCGTTTACTTTAATGGAGAGTGTGGTTACACCCACCGGAGTGATTGTTGCCAATTACAAGCGAGCTGGAAAAGTCAAAACAGGAACTATGGGAGCTTAAGCGGTTAGCCTAGGCTTACTTAAAGTGCCGTCAGGTCGAAAGACCTGACGGACACAAAGAAGGTCGGAAGACCTGACAAACACAAAAAGACCCTAACCAACACAAGACCATTTATTTTCCTGAGTTAGGAAAACTTATACCTGCTCCAAAAAAACATTCATTCTCCACAATCTTCCCATCTTTAAATTTAAAACGCTCGGTGTTTCGAAATAATTTGTTGTCGTTATTCCAGCCATTGTATAATACAAAGGCAACATCTCCATCAATAACCATCTTTTCGATCTCAAATTTTTTGGTATTACCGGAATTAGGCCAGCACCTTTCTTTGTACAGCTTCAGATTAATATGATCATCGCCAGCGGGGCTGGTGAAGGTGAAATTGTCAGCAAGAATCACCTCCAGCATATGCCAGTCTTTATTCACATAAGCGGCATAATATTCTTTAATGGCTTTCTCGTTCTGTTTAATGTCAGGCGACTTCTGGGCGAAACCTGAATAGGAGCACATGATTATCCCTACAATTAGGGCATTGGCAAAGAGTCTGGTTATTTTCATAATTTTTATGTTTGGTTAAAATGTTCCTTTTTACCGAATAAAAGCGGCTTTGTAGGTATAGACAACCTTGCAGTTGAATACCGGACATTATATTAAGTTAATTTTTTTTTGAGTCGGCTTCAAATTGAATCCACGAAAGTTTGCAGGCAAGTCCGTGCGCCAGGTCGAAAGACCCGACGCACACGGAATGACTAATGTCTAATGACCAACGGCCATATTCCACTCATCCGATTGTCACATATGAAAAGTTATCGAGCACAATAAATCAGTTGTGGATAAACAATCAAGCCTTACAGTGAACTAGGCACCGTGATTGAGTCATTCAAGCAATTTATTCAGAGGCTAATTGGGTTTATCCGACCACCGATCAGTGTTGACCCGGCGCGGGTCAGGGCTTACCTGCCTTCTGTCAATGTTAGCCGGGCATGGATTTGGGTTCACCGGCCAGCTGTCAGTGTTGACCTGACATGGGTCAGGTTCAACCAGTCATTGGTCAGGCTTAACAAGTCAGTAGTCAGCTTCAACCGTACATCGGTTGGGCTCAACCCGGTAGCAGTTGGCATCACCAGGCCACCTTAGAATCTCGCAAATGCCCCTATTCAGCCCAAATTCAAAGTTTTCGTATCTCTAATTCCATTTTTAATTAACCTTATTTTAAACATTATGGCCAAAGATTATTTTCTACCTCGCACAGACATGGACCGAGCAGTATGGCTCACCAACTTTGCAAACAAATTCGCGGCTGTGGCTGCTGGTCTGGGATTCATTCCAGCCGATGTCACCTCTGTCAACAACGATGCAGCTATGTTCACCTACCTCCTCAACCAGGTAGAAACCTACACTACCGCCAAAGAGCTGAGGGTGAACTATAAAAACCTGATCAAGAACGGACCGCTAGGCAGTCCCGGTGGTGCAGCTCCGGTAGCGCCCACGGTGCCGGCTGCTCCTACCCTAGTGGCACCCGGCATCTTTCCGCGCATTGGACAACTCGTGCAGCGCATTAAGAACAATCCGAACTACACCGAGGCAATGGGCCACGACATGGGCATCATTGGTTCCGAACAGAGCAACCTCCGCGTAGAGATGAAGCCTGTACTAAAACTGGTAATGAAAGGCGGACAGGTAGAAGTGCAATGGACAAAAGGCGATGCCGATGCGCTGATGATAGAGACAGACAAGGGCTCCGGCTCGTGGCAGTTTCTGGCGATAGATACCGTGCCGCACTACCCCGACACTACAACTATCACAACTCCGAGCGTATGGAAATACCGTGCCATGTATATGGTGAACGACGAGCGCGTAGGCCAGTGGAGTGATGTAGCGAGCATTACAGTGAGCTAGGTGTTTAATGTGTTTACAAAGAGGCTCGAAATGATTCGGGCCTCTACTATAAATTAATTCGATCTGATAATAATTTAACCAAGAGCCATGAACGACAACCAAGATTTATCAAGCCATCAGCCGAACCTTAGGGAAATCCATTTGTCTAATG
>JABDGP010000072.1 GCA_013285945.1 Bacteroidota bacterium
CGATTTTTACGAAACATTTGGTGAAGATGCAGTCACGACCAGTAAAATTCTGGACATTGTGCTCACCAAACGTGGCAACGGTTCGGTTTCTGAAACAGCATTAGCAGGTTTTCCGCACCATGCGCTCGACACGTATTTACCCAAACTCGTTCGGGCTGGTCACCGCGTAGCTATTTGCGATCAGCTCGAAGACCCACGCTTTGTAAAAGGAATTGTAAAACGAGGAGTTACGGAATTGGTAACACCCGGAGTTTCGTTCAACGACCATGTGCTCGAAAAAAGGCAAAATAATTTCCTTGCTTCTGTTCATATCAGCAAAAACGGATGGGGAGTTTCATTCCTAGATATAAGCACAGGCGAGTTTTATGCCGCTCAGGGAATGGAGAACTATGTTTTGAAACTGATCCAAAATTTTGCTCCATCCGAAATTATTTACAGTAAAGCTCAACGCGAAAAGCTGGATATCCTTTTTGCCGAAGATCACGCCACATTTGCATTGGATGACTGGGTTTATGCTTTTGACTTTGCACAGGAAAAATTAGTAGGGCAGTTCAAAACTTCAACACTAAAAGGATTTGGTTTCGACGGCATGACCGACGCAATAATTGCAGCAGGCGCTATTCTTCACTACCTCGAAGCGACAGAACACAAGGAGACCAATCACATCGCATCCATTGCGCGCATTGACGAAGACAAATACGTGTGGCTGGATAAGTTCACGATACGCAATCTTGAAATCGTGCACTCTTCCAACGATGGCGGAGTGCCACTCATTCAAATTCTGGATCAAACCATCACGCCCATGGGCTCGCGTAACCTGCGCAAATGGATGGTGTTGCCACTAAAAGAGAAACTGGCGATAGAAGAACGCCTGGAAGCCGTAAGTAATTTCTATGAGGCCCATGACCTAAGCGAAAAAATTGAAACTCAATTTCGTCAGATTACTGACCTGGAAAGACTTATTTCAAAAGTAGCCGTGGGCCGCGTAAACCCGCGTGAGTTAATGCAATTAAAAAGATCTCTTCGTGCAATTGGCCCGGTGAAAGAAATGCTTTCGGTTTCTGTTTCACAAGAATTGAAAAAATTAGGAAACCAAATTGACCCTTGCCAGTTCCTTTTGGAAAAAATTGAAAAGGAACTGAACGAAGATGCGCCCATGCTCATTCATCAAGGCGGCATAATCAAAGAAGGCGTTAATCCAGAGCTCGACGAACTTCGGTCGATAGCTTTTGCGGGAAAAGATTATCTGCTTCAAGTACAAAAGCGTGAAGTGGAGCGCACGGGCATCGGTTCATTAAAAATTTCTTACAATAAAGTATTTGGCTATTACCTCGAAGTAAGCAATGCCAACAAAGACAAAGTGCCCAGCGATTGGATACGCAAGCAGACGTTGGTAAATGCCGAGCGGTTTATCACTGAAGAATTAAAAACCTACGAAGAAAAAATTCTTCATGCCGAAGAGAAGCTTTCGGTAATCGAACAAAAACTTTTTCTTGAACTCGTACAATATACCACCGGATATATCGCACAAGTGCAGCAAAACGCCCGAACAATTGCTGAGCTCGATTGTCTTTTGTCTTTTGCTAACATAGCGCGGGCTAATCAATACACACGGCCTGAGATTAGTGACTCTACACGACTTTCTATAAAAGCGGGTCGGCATCCGGTAATCGAAAAGCAATTGCCTGTTGGCGAAAGCTATGTGCCCAACGATATTTTTCTCGATAATGAAACTCAGCAAATATTAATCATCACTGGACCTAATATGGCTGGAAAATCTGCCCTGCTTAGGCAAACGGCTTTGATTGTATTAATGGCTCAGATGGGTTGCTATGTACCTGCAGAGTATGCTTTAATAGGTATCGTTGATAAAGTTTTTTTACGCGTGTCGGGGCTTCTGATAATTTATCGCGAGGAGAATCGACATTCATGGTAGAGATGACAGAAACGGCAAGCATTCTCAACAATCTGAGCAATCGCAGTTTGATTTTGATGGATGAGATTGGCCGCGGCACCAGCACCTATGATGGCGTTTCAATTGCCTGGAGTATCGTGGAGTACTTGCACAATCACAAGGATTACAAAGCCAAAACGCTTTTTGCTACACACTATCACGAATTGAATCAGCTGGCAGAAGATTTGGTACGCGTGAAAAACTTTAATGTGAGCGTGAAGGAGATAGGCGATAAAATAATATTCATGCGCACGTTGAAAGAAGGTGGCAGCGAGCACAGCTTTGGCATACACGTGGCTCAACTGGCCGGTATGCCCAATAGAATTGTATTGCGCGCCAATGAGATATTACATTTCCTCGAAAAAGAGAAACATAAGAATGAGCCGCAAAAGAAATTTGATTCCTTGCCAAAAGCCAATGCTCAAATCTCGCTCTTCGATGCAGATCCTAAAATGAAAGAAGTCCACGAGATGCTTGGCAAAATTGACATCAACACAATCAGTCCGGTGGAGGCCTTGTTGAAATTAAACGAGATTCTTACACTCTATAAAAAGTAATCCGGCCTTAGTATTCAATGTTTCCGTTGCGCATTGAATTAATTGAACACACCTGGTAAGAAAACTTACCATTCTTTTGAAAACCTTACACAGTGCGCCCGTACTATCATAATCGGAATATATTTGTTTTACCCATCTTTAATCTTTTATGAGCAAATCGGCAGGAGAAGAAAAACTCTTCAAAAACGAACTAGGCGTCTATAACCGGCATAAAGATTTTTTATCAAATGATAATCCTCCCGAAAAGGTGAAGGCTGCCTTGGAAGAGCTGACCAGCAAATACAAATCACTGCTGGAGCAAACGCGATTCCTTACGTGGATCAGCGGGCGACTTGAAAAGAAGTTGCAACGAACAAACCGGGAGCTGCAAGACCGAAACATCCGCTTAGAAAAAACAATTGATGACTTAGTCACTGCCAAGGCAAGCCGAAACGCTTATGCGATTATTTACTTCATTGCAATTATTCTTTTTGTACTTGAAGAATTTTTTATTGAGCCCGTCATCAGCATGTTTGGCAGCGGCCTGGGCTACAGTATTTTGATAAAACTGATTATTGTCCTTCTCTTAAAAGTCTCTGAGGGTTTCATCGAAGAGCGGATCAAAAAGAAACCGAAAGTGGAACCGTTGAATTCTTCACCCAAAACCGCCTTGGGCTTCAATAGAGGCTGACAACCATTAGCTTTCAAATTGAAAAAATCACAGATCATTAGCCAATTTTGCCGTACCTTTGTAAACGCATTATGAATCAAACTCAGACCATAACGCTTTATCAGCCACTCCTGCAAACGATTGCCTACAATCTGGTGCGTTGCAAAGAAGATGCTGAAGACATTGTTCAGGAGACTTTTGTCAAATGGCTTAGTATCGATCAAAAGAAAATCGAGAATACGAAGGCTTATTTGATCAAAGCCGTTACCAACAATTGCCTTACTCACCTCAACTCACTCAAAAAGAAAAAAGAGGAGTACTTCGATTCAATACATTGGTCAGAGCTGTTGGGCAAATCCAAGGAAACGAATTTGGCCAAATTGGATTCTGATATTAATCTTTCTGCTGCTTTCAATGTGCTTCACACAAAACTTGGGCCATTGGAACGTGCGGTGTACCTGTTGAAAGAAGTTTTTGATTTCGATTACGAAGAACTTCAGCAGACACTTAATAAGAAGAAGGAACATTGCCGCCAGTTGTTTTGCCGGGCTCAAAAAAAATTGAGTGAAGAAACCGCGAAGATTCATTGGGAACTGCCCGATGTATCAGGAATGAAGAATAGCTTCCGCAACGCATGCGATTTTGGAAATGCATCGGAATTCATTCAGGAATTAAAAAATGACATCACCAAAGTCCTTCAAAAAAAACGTTAAGAACTCCGTTTAGCGAGTGAACTTTTCAAAATAGCGAACAGTTTCCGTTTAGAAATTGAAAAGAATTTAGAGTTAATCCAATGAGTGCCACCGCAATAGTTCCCGAAGTCCGTAGAAAACCAATTGTGAAACAGGAGATTGCTTTCCTCTTGATTCACCTGACACCTCTGCTGGCTTTATTTACAGGCGCAACTACTTTTGATTGGATCGCGTGTGCATTTCTTTATTTCTTCCGCATGTTTTGGATCACCGGCGGATACCACCGCTACTTTGCACACAAGTCATACAAGACCTCGCGATGGTTTCAATTCGTGATTGCCTTCATGGCGCAGACTTCGGCTCAAAAAGGAGCGCTCTGGTGGGCAGCTCACCACCGGCATCATCATCGCTACAGCGATACGCCGGCCGATCCGCATTCAATGAAAATCTATGGCTTCTGGTATTCGCATGTAGGCTGGATTGTAGGCCCGGATTTCAAAGAAACAGATTACAAAACGATTGGCGATTATGCCAAATATCCCGAGCTAGTCTGGCTGAACAAGCACTATTTGGTTGCTCCAACAATTCTTGCATTAGTTGTGATGGCGTTGGGCGGAATTGTAGATGGTGGAAGTATCACTGCCATGTTTTCATCAGCAGGATTTTCGGCATTGTTCATCGGTTTCTTTTTAAGCACCGTGATTACGTATCACGGCACGTTCTCAATTAATTCCATTATGCACAAGTTTGGCAAGCAACGCTACCAAACCGGCGATGAATCTAAAAACAGCATCTGGCTGGCGTTGCTCACCATGGGCGAAGGCTGGCACAACAACCATCATTACTATGAAGTAGCTTCTCGCCAGGGATTTTTCTGGTGGGAAATCGATATCACCTATTATATTCTCCGAGCCTTTCAGGCCGTAGGACTCATCTGGGATTTGAAAGGTGTGCCGGAGCACATCAAACTCTCAACCGATAAAAAGCACGCGCAGGAATTGAAAAAACAATACGAAGCGCAAAGGCCAAATTCTAAAGTTGTCGAAGAGGATGTCACTTACTAATGAGCAAACCTTCTTAGAAAGTGCTGTCAAGCTTTTCCGTTATTACAAGAAATTAGGCGAGGGCGCCATCGCACAGCTTTCTGATGAAGAGATTCTAGTCAGGCCAAACGAAGCAAGCAATAGCATTGCATTGATTGTACACCATCTCAGCGGCAATATGCTTTCCCGTTGGACTGATTTTTTAAATTCGGATGGAGAGAAGTCATGGCGCGACCGCGAAGCAGAGTTTGAAGAAATGTATCCCAACAAAAAAGTGATGATGGACGCCTGGGAGAAAGGCTGGGCGTGTCTTCTTTCGGCCATTGAAAGTTTGCACCCTGAAGATCTTTCAAAAATCATATACATCCGCAACGAAGGGCAGACAGTTTTGGAGGCAATTCAGAGACAGTTGGCGCATTATCCTCATCATGTCGGCCAGATTTTGTTTCAGGCAAAGGCATTAAAAGGCAACGATTTTAAGTCACTTTCTATCCCAAAAGGAACCTCCGACAGTTTTAATAAAGAGAAATTCAGTCAGGAAAAGGAAAGAAGGCACTTTACTGATCGTTTGTGATTTGGAATTTCAGGGTTGTCCATTAAATTTGCACTCCCTTTGCGAAAGCTCAGGGAAAAAGCGGGAGTAGCTCATCCCGATAGCTTCTGGAGGCAGAGCCGACCGAAGTTGTAAAGAAGAGTAAAAGCGGGAGTAGCTCAGTTGGTAGAGCACGACCTTGCCAAGGTCGGGGTCGCGAGTTCGAGTCTCGTTTCCCGCTCGTTAATGGTTAGAAGTTAATCGTACAAAAGTGTGAGTGTTACCTCACACTTTTTTGTTTACAGTCTATTAACGGATAACGATTTAACTTTTGGCTCCGCCCGGGTGGTGGAATTGGTAGACACGCAGGACTTAAAATCCTGTGGCCAGTAATGGCTGTACGGGTTCAATTCCCGTCCCGGGTACTTAAATCACATCTAAAGCCCTGATATTCAGGGCTTTTTGTTTTTTAGGTGGCAACCTCTCGGTATGAATCACCAGTGTCCTTCTGAAATCCTATTTGGAGCTGCTTTGTACCCTCATCCCTGATTCGGGGATTAAAACAGGATCGGTAACAAATCGTAGTTTTGTAAATGGATGTTCATGAGCCTGAAGTAAGAAGCTATAACATGAGCAGAATCAAATCGAAGGATACAAAGCCTGAGATATTTGTAAGGAAGTTTCTATTCGCTAACGGTTTTCGATATCGGCTCCACGCAAAAAATTTACCGGGTAAGCCAGACGTCATCTTACCGAAATATAAAACTGCAATTTTTATTAATGGATGTTTCTGGCATGGCCACGAAAATTGTCATTATTTTAAACTCCCAAAAACGAGAACTGAATGGTGGAGAAAAAAGATTCAAAGAAACAGAGACAATGATATCATCAAGCATAATAAGCTAAAGGATATGGATTATAGGCTAATCATTATTTGGGAATGTCAGATAAAAAATAAAAGTATTTATACCAATTTAATAAACGATATTAAAACTAAATAAGTAAGTACAGATCGCTCCACCATAATGAAATATTCCAGCATTAAAGAACTTTTGAAAGTAGATAAAGACAAAAAATTTACAAATGAGCATGCTTATATAACGCATTATTTGCAGAATTCTGAAAATGGAGTGTCCAAAGCATATAAGGAAATGGCACAGAATTACATTTCCTTGCGTCTTCAAAATACTCCAATACAAAAACTTGAAATAGATTCTACAAAATGGGATATCCCATTTCCGTCACCAGTCACTCCCTTGTTTAAATTTATTGATCTCTTTGCAGGAATCGGAGGGTTTCGAATTGCACTGCAAAAACAAGGTGGTAAATGTGTGTTTTCATCGGAGATAAACAACGCTGCCAAGCAAACCTATGAGTCTAACTTCGGAGAATTCCCTTTTGGAGATATTCGCGATTTTTCAGGCCCAGATATCACTGACGAAGAGCTTGACAAATTGATTCCTGATCACAATATATTAACCGGTGGATTTCCCTGCCAGCCGTTCAGTTTAGCAGGTGTTTCTGCACGAAATTTTCTGGGGCAGGTTCATGGTTTTTCTGATAAGGACAAGGGAAATCTTTTTTTCGACATTGCCAGGATTGTATCAATAAAAGAACCTGACGTTGTCTTTCTGGAGAACGTGAAAAACTTTGAAGGACATGATGGGAGAAATACATTTCTCACTGTTGAGCGAACAATGAAAGACTTAGGCTATGATTTTTATAGTACAGTAATCAATGCAGAAAAAGTTGTACCGCAAAGAAGGCAAAGGTTTTATATCGTGTGCTTTAAAAAGAATCCTACCGAATTTCATTTTCCTGAGTTTAAAGGGGAACCTAAAAAGCTAAGGTCAATACTTGAGAAAGACGTGCCATCTGAATACACAATTTCAGATAAGCTTTGGGTAGGACATATAAACAGGACTAAAAGAAATCTTGCAAGAGGAACGGGTTTTACGGCATATACAGCAGATCTGGAAAAACCAGCAAAGACCCTCGTAGCACGTTATGGGAAAGACGGAAAAGAATGCCTGATTCCACAAGATGATAATAAGAACCCCCGCAAACTTACTCCAAGAGAATGTGCAAGGCTTCAGGGATTCCCCGAAAAGTTTATACTCCCCAGAAGCAATGCTGCTGCTTATCATCAGTTTGGTAATTCGGTTGCAGTCCCGGTTATTGAAGCCATTACAAAAAATATTGTTAAGCAATTACTAAAGAAAAAAAAGTAATGGAGTTTGAGGATATTCATAAGACATTCTTTGACTGCGAAACAGGTGCTTTCTCTGAGGTAACCGACACAGAAAATTCAGACTCACAAGTCACTTTAGATAAAGATGAGAAGAAGATTGCTTTAAAATTCTTTAGCGAAAAAAATATACATCATGGCAATGCAGCAACTAATCCTAAGAAAGCCAGTAAGGAGTTTCTGCTTTATCCAGGTATGAATACTTTAAGGCTCAATCTAGTATATCCTAAACCCGATAAGTCTGAATTAAGGCTTTATCTATCGGTCGATCATGGATTCAAACCCAATGGAGGCGATATCTGGTTTATCTATACTAATCAATCAAAACAGTTGGTTATTGGTTCAATGACAAAGATCGACTGGGAAGAAATCGGTAAGGGAGAGTCATTGAATTTTCAGCCAAGAGCGAGACTACTTCTCCAACTTGGAGATCAATTAATTAGAAGTGAAACAATAGCTTTGACCGAACTAGTAAAAAATGCATTTGATGCAGATGCCAGTTATTGCAAAGTGAAAATGTTAGACGTTGATGATAAGACGAAAGGAGCTATCACCATTGAAGATGACGGCTGGGGAATGGATATTGATATAATAAAAGATGCATGGCTAGAACCGGGAAGTGATAGCAAAGAGCAGATTGTCCGTGAAAAATTATATTCGCCAAAAGGAAGACTTCCGATTGGCGAAAAAGGAATTGGCCGCTTTGGTGTCCATAAACTGGGCCGTGAAATAGAGTTGGTAACCAGAAAAGCAGGGAAGAAAGAAGTTGTGGTTAGAATTGATTGGGAAAAATTCAAAGAGCATAAATATTTAAAGAACGCCCCTGTTATTGTTTATGAAAGAAACCCAGTAATCTTCACTGATGATACAACGGGTACCAGGCTAACCATTAAAAAGTTGCCTGCTGCATGGACAAGAGGTAAACTGAGAGATGCCTTCAGAGCAATTAATGCCATCTCTGTTCCTACCACGTACAATATTGATGAAGTTGAAAAAGTAAATCATAAAACAAAGAAGCTTAATGGTTTTGAAGCTCTTCCCAATACAAATCTGACCGATTGGATAGAAGACATTCCAAAATGGCAGGATATACTTCAGTACGGGTTATTCTTTTTTGACACTGAAATCTTAAATGATAGGGTTACCAAATTTAGGTACCAATTTCGTCCATGGGAGAATATGCATGAGATAAGTGGAACAGAAATAACTGAAGATATGAATCCAATACAAGGACTGCTTGATATTGAATTTCCAGACAAAAAAAAATTTGAGCCCCTCATTGTTCCTAAGGATATTAAAATTGGAAAAATTAAATTTCAAGGTTGCATCTTCGTAAGAGATAAAAACATTCTTAAAATCGCTCTGAATAAACCGACTTTTCTGAGTGACTACCTTAATGAGAATGGTGGAATAAGAATATACAGAAATGGACTTAGGGTTTATGATTATGGCGAAAAAGGCAATGACTGGCTTAACCTTGATTACCGAAGATTTAATGACCCAGGAGTAAAAATAAGTAATAACATAATCCTTGCTTCTATAACACTAGACAGGGAGAACAGTAGCAGCCTGATTGAAAAAACAAACAGGGAGGGCTTCATTGAAAACGAAGCATATGATATTTTCAAAGCACAAATATCATACGCATTGCGTCTGATCGAAATATGCCGAGAGCCTGATAAGAAAAGACTCGACCCCATTTACCGGCCTAAGGTAGAAACTGAATCTGTACTAAAATCAATTTACAATCTTAGAGGGTTTATTGATGAAAAAGTTAAAGATCCTGAGACCAATAAACATTTAATGATCTATGTTGACAAGGTTGAAGTGAACTATAAGTTTATGTACGATAAACTTGTCAAATCTGCCAGTGCAGGAATGGGCTGGAGCATATATCTTCATGAAATTGAGAAGATAATTAAAGAAATCGAAAGAGTTGTTAAAAACACAAAAGAGGATGAAAGAGCCATTCAGCTGATAAATCATCTCGCTAAATTGATCGAAAGCTACTCGCAGATACTTAGAAAATCAGATAGGACTAATGAGGGGCTTAAGAAAATTATTGATCAGTCTTTATTTAATGTGGAGTTTCGTTTCAAAGCACACAATATTACGATTATCGATAATTTTTCGGACAGTAAGCATGATGACAAAGTCAAGATTTCAAGAAATCTTATCATCGCCACATTGATGAATATATACGACAATTCTATCTATTGGCTCGATCGCGCTGGTAGAGAGGAGAAAAAAATCAGAATTTCAATTTCAAGTGAAAAAGATGGGTTTATATCCATTGTCATCTCAGATAACGGCACCGGCTTTCTGATGTCACCAGAACAAATGACCGAACCATTAATGTCAGCAAGAGGAGGAATGGGCATGGGCTTACATTTGGCAAAAGAGATAATGGAGGCACACAATGATTCCGTTCTATCTTTTAATGAGTATGGAGAATTTATTGTGCCAGATGAATTTAATGAAGGCGCTACAATTGCATTGTGTTTTAAAATTTAATCCATATGCTTTTACCTAAAAATGGCAGAGTAATCATAATTGATGATCAATCTGTCCAGGCATTACCACTAATAAATGCATTATCAAAATTCAATATTGCATCAACCTACTTTAATGCCACAAAGGAGACAATACCTGATAAAAAATTTAAAGACGTAAGAATTGTTTTTTTGGACATCAATCTAAATGATGGCCCTTCAAATTGGCAAACTGAAAAAAGCCTTTTGATACGGTATGTATCGGAAATAATTGAAAAGAATACACCATATATTCTTTTTATATGGAGTGTCAATGAATCTGGTCAATTTGATGACGTATGTAATTTGTTTGACCATGAGCTTAAGGAATACAAACCAATTATTTCTCCTATCAAGATGGAAAAGGACAAATTCTTTAAACAAGTGGAAATTGAGAAAGGCGGGAGCAAAGTGATTAGCTGGGAACTTGTTTACACTCCGCGAGAAACAATTGAGCTTATAAGAAAAAAAATAGATGAGGGTATTTCAACTTTAGATTCTCTCGAAGCCCTATTGAAGTGGGAGAATATTGTAAACGACTCATCCGCATTAGTTGTAAACGAAATATTATCATTAGCCAAGATGAATGGCACCATTAATACTGATCTAAAGCAAATTTACTTTGATCTCGCGCATGCATATTGGGGGAAAACACTCAAAGGGCAATCTGGAGAATCTATTACCGCAAAATCATTAATCAATTTAAACTCTCTTCTTACTGATAAAATTGAATATAAACTGAGTAAC
>JABDGP010000073.1 GCA_013285945.1 Bacteroidota bacterium
CCCTATCAGTAATCGTAGCAGTTGAAAATATCCGACATCAACCGCTTGAAGTGTCATGCTTTTTAAGTTATAATTAATCATGGCATTGGAAAGCAAAGAGAATTTTATCTTATGGTTGAATTTGCGCGTGCCAGTGCTGTGTGGTTTCAGGCCGACTGAACTCATCTCTACTTTCACTGGAATTGATCTAATCAAAGATGCGCTCCTCAGGTTTGAGTATTCAATTCCAAGTTAACGGGAGCGGTTCATCGATTGATCTTAATACAATTTTAATCTTGTCTTTAAATAAGACTTAGGCCGCGCTAGCGTTCCTCATATGCCTTATCACTCAAGTTAAATACCGCCTCGTGTCTGAATACGACCTCTGAATTTGAAAGCCTTTTCAATAACATTCAGTCTTGCTTTCCTAGGATCGGACTTGCCAACTGGTTTGCCATCTAAATCAATATCGAGAACGTCTTCCTTCTGAGTATCATAAGGAGACCAAACGGGAAGTCCCTTGCCATTGGGGTTACCTGTCTTTGCAAAGTTTGCCCAGTATGTGTTCAGGATCCTGGCTAACTCTTTCTCTTCTGGCGTTGTCTCAGCAGGAGCTCCCCATCGGGCATTGAGGGTATTAAATACGAAGGAGACTTCAGAGCCGTGCCCCGCACCATACGGGGATCGCGACCGCCCCTCAGTTGGAACATAGCCGAATTGATATATGTAAGTTGGAACATGGCTGGCTACAAATGCCCTTGCAGTCATTCTTGCTGGCTCGCCCCACACCCAATCCGTGTTAAATTTTGTGATCACTTCAGTGAACTCTTTATTGCCTTGCGGATCGTAGGCGGATTCAGCTTCGGCCTGAAATTCTCCAAAGAGTGAAAATAGAGTTTCCTTTGAATTGGTTGCGGTAACAAACGCTCCACCTATTTCAGCGCTGCAATTTCCGATCATGAGTGGAACACGAGCTTGCCGCCCAACCTTATATGCGCTCTCTGCCGTTTCGACCACTAACTTGCCATCTAGGATTGGGCCGGAGTAGATTCGAACTCCCGAGCTATCATTTTCCTGACCTCCATCCAAAATCTCTTCCATGCTCAGAGAACGGAGTTTTGTTAAACCGTCCGCGTCAGTGCTCGCAATCTTATGTTTACGAGCGAAGTTTATTCCAATTGTTTCCGCAGAAACAGGATAAAGTGCATCTGCATTTTCCTGACGTATCGGCCTGCCAGTGAGAACACCGTCACGGCCACCACTGGATTCACCAATAGCTTTTTGGAAAAGACCTTTTGCCGCTGGTATTGTCAAGAGTGAATGTACCGAGACTCCACCCGCTGAGAAACCAAAAATCGTTACGTTGTCAGGGTCGCCTCCAAAGGTGGCAATGTTTTCTTTAACCCATTTAAGCGCGGCAATCTGATCCATATAAGCGTAACTGCCCTTTGCTTCTTCGGGATGTTCTTTGCTCAGTGCAGGGAACGCAAAGTGACCAAAACGGCCGAGACGATAATTGATTGTCACCAGGACCACGCCTTGTTTGACAAATGCGTCGCCTGCTGATCCAGGCCCGGAGCCGCTTCCGCCTGTGAAGCCGCCTCCGTGGATCCAAAACATGACCGGCAATTTTGATGTCTTCGTTGCTGTAGCAGGTGTCCATACATTAAGAAAAAGACAGTCCTCAGAAATGGTGACCGTCGAACCGGGCCATGCACGCTGCGGGCAATCGGCACAAGTTTTGGTTGCATCGCGAACTCCCTGCCATGCAATTACCGGTTGGGGTGGACGCCATCGATTCACGCCAATGGGTGGCGCTGCATAAGGAATCCCTTTAAAGGATGAAACGCCACCTTCCGTCAGTCCTCGAACAATACCTGATGTGGTCTTGAGCTCGGGGCCAGAGCTTTGTTGAGCAGATAAGTTCGCGGCGCCAAGAATAATCACCATTCCAATTGCGATTGCTTTCATTTGTTAGTGTTGTGTTTTAGAGTGAGTGTTCTGTTTGATTGGATTTACAAATCGAGTTTCCTGCTCGCGAGCCACTTCACCATTGCCGGGTCGCGATGGTCGAAGAACGCGCTTGCCTTTTCATCAAGTGATTGAATTTGCTGCATGTCGTCGTCGCTAAGTTTGAAGTCAAAAATATTGAAGTTCTCTTCCATCCGTTCCTTGCGAACAGATTTGGGAATGGCTACCACACCGCGTTGTGTTAGCCATCGAACAACGACCTGTGCGATTGATTTGCTGTACTTCTTTCCAATTGAGGCAAGCAACTCATTCTTGAACAGATTATTTTTTCCTTCAGCAAACGGTCCCCAAGACTCATGTTGGATGTTATTTTCCTGCAGGAATTTTTGAGTCTCAATTTGTTGGTGAAATGGATGGGTTTCGATCTGATTGACAGCGGGCACGATCTCATTAAAAGAGATGATGTCCATGACCCGGTCAGGATGGAAATTACTTATGCCAATCGCTCTTGCTTTTCCCTCGCGGTTGAGTTCTTCCATGGCACGCCAGGCACCATGCACGTCATTATAGGGCTGGTGAATGAGATAGAGGTCGAGATATTCAAGTTGAAGTTTCTTCAATGATTTCTCGAACGCTTTCTTCGTCTTGTCGTAACCGGCATCCTGGATCCAGAGCTTGGTGGTGATGAACAAGTCCTCGCGCGGCACTCCGCATCTTTTAAGTGCCTTCCCAACCGCTTCTTCATTTTGGTAGGAGGCAGCGGTATCGATCAAGCGGTAGCCAACCTGGATCGCATCGACCACGCTTCGCTCACATTCATTCGGATCGGGAACCTGAAACACACCAAATCCAAGTATGGGCATTTCGACTCCGTTGTTCAGCTTCACTTTAGGAACCGCTGCTGTTCCTTCATTTTTGTTTTTCATATTCTTCATCTGTTACTTTTTGCAACCACACCACGCCACCCATTTGTAAGTTGGGAGTCAAGGAAAGGTGGGTCATTGAACCAGTTGGAGTCGCACCATGCCAATGATGAACATTGGGTGGGCATCTTACAATCTGTCCTGTGGATAGTGTCTGTTTAGGCTTTCCTTCTTCCTGATAAAAAGCCGTGCCGTCCGTGATAATTAGTATTTGTCCGGTAGGGTGGTAGTGCCAATTTGATCGTGCACCTGGTTGAAAGGTGACATTCGCCATTACCGTATTGAACACACTGTCTTGCGTCACCATCATCTGCACATAAACCGAGCCAGTGAAATTGTTGTTGACTTCTGGAGTAGTAGTGGGTAGCCCACGAGCAATAAGTACAGCACGCAACACTGTTGCCGCATTGTTCCCTTCAATTTCACCAACTTTGGTTTTAATGATTGAAACAATTCGGATTAGTTGTTCCCCGGTTAGTCCGTTGTGCATCCCCACGTTGTAGTGAGAACGAAGTTGGCCCTCTGTTCCTCGGAGACTGGCAAGGGCCGAGATGGTGGCCATTTCCCGCGTCTTGTAATCAAGAATATCGCGACCAAAGATATCGCCAAAGAGATGCTCTTTTAAAAATTGATCAATTGCTGGAGCAAATTCGTAAACGTCACCTTTCACCGGTGCGCCAACGAGTCGGGTTTGATTCTCCGTTCCGAATTCAAGTTTGGATTTATTAGAAGGGTAAGGGCTTGCTGCTTTACCTGGCGGATCGCTGATCCCTTTTTCCTTGCGCTGCTTCAGTACATCCATGAATGTATGCAATGCATTAAGACTTCGTGGAAACCCGGCATAAGCATACAACTGAACAATAACTTCTTTGATCTCGCTGACCGTTAATCCCGCGTCGAGTCCTTCGCGAAGTGCGCTCGCTAGATTTGTCAAATCTCCGTTCGCGGTGAAGGCGGCAATCGCTACAATGCTTTCCTGTTTAGCATTTAATACACTCGTAGCTTCCATTGTGTTTACCATTTGTTTACTGGCCAGTGTTGTTACCGTAATTATGATAAGTAAAACGAGTGTGGTTAAAAATTTCATTTCATTTGCTGTTATCTCTGCCGACTAAATTCTTTCCGAAGAATGTATTGAGTTTGCCCATCGCCAGTGCGACGTACTCGGGAACGTAATAGGTTTGAATATGCGTTGCACCCGGAATCAAGAACAGCTCTTTCTCTTTTGTTCCAGTCGCAAGGTTGAATGCATTGTCCGTCATGTAGTAGGTGTCTGCCTTACTTCCTGCCATCATGAGTAAAGGTTGATTGATCAAGTCCATATTGGTGGCCGCATCGAATTCCATCAGGTCAAGCAAGCTGCTCATGGTATATTTGAAAGAAGCGTTCGGATGAGCGTGGGTTTTGCTATAGTAATAATAGCCTTCGCGGTAAAGATCAAACGGCAGTTTGTCCGCCATTTCATCGGTCATCTTTGTGTCACCACCTACATAACGAACTTCCCCTTTTGAAGCCTCCAATGCACGAGCATCAGAAGCTTGCTGCAAACGTTGTTGAATCGTAGCCACTCCTGAATTCATGAATCCATTGCGTCTCACAACTCCGGAGTTGAACATGCTCAGTGTCGCTACCGCTTTGAATCGTTTGTCGGTCTGCGCTGCTTTGAGCGTGTAACCGCCACCGCCACAAATACCCAATACCCCGAGGCGTGTTGCATCCACTCCAGCATACTGCGTGATGTAGTCGGCCATCCCGCGGATGTCCTCAATGCGGAACATCGGTTTATCCACGTTGCGCGGTTCACCACCGCTTGCACCTTGATAGGCAGCATCGGCAGCAATAGTGATGTATCCGGATTCTGCAAGATGCTGGGCATACAACCCGGCGGTTTGTTCTTTTACACCGCCGTTCGGGTGAGCAACCACTACTGCCGGATAGCTTTTTGCCGGATCATAATTTGCAGGCGTGTAGATGTTGGCTGCTATGCTGATGCCGTTGAGTTTATAGGTGACGGGATGGATGTTCACTTCACCTGAGACATTTTTAATAATAGCATTTTCGTAAACCAGCCCAAAAGGATTGGCTTGCTTTGTTTGAGCGGACGCGATGATATTCGTTGCCATACACAATACGATTAACTGATTTCTCATTTTATTTTTTATAATTATTCGTTGATCATTTGTCCAATTGTTTTTCTTTTAACCACGCTGACATCAGGTCGGCTATCTCGACATTGTTCAAATCAGAGAATGGAAAATGAGTGTTGCCCTTGATTCCGATTTCCGGTAAGTGAACAACCCTCACGTCACCGCCGGCAGTGTTGACTGCGTCGCGCCATTTTCTGGCCATCTCAAGTCGCGCTCGCCACCCGTCAATGCCTGGATTCGGATCAGGTTTTGAGGGAATGTTGTCTCCGTAATAAATGATGATTGGGATTTTGGTGAGTTTCAAAAAATCTTCTTTTGAAACAGCGGCGGCTTGCAGTGGCCCGGCAGCACTCTCGATCGGTGATGGTACTGTGCCTTCAGGAAAAACAAATCCAGATCCGGGTTCATAAGAGACAACGGCCCGAATATTTTGATTCTTGATTGCCGCGAGCCATCCCTGTCCTCCGGAATGCGAGTGTGTGACCAAAATAGCCGGACCGATTTTGGTCGCTAGCGCTGAAACTGCTGCAACGTTGACATTGATGTCGATCGGGCCGACATTAGAAGTCATCGATCGGAAATACTGATTGAGTGTTTCGGGATCTTTTGAGAATTGGACGCCGGGAAAATAGTCGGGCCACACCCCAATCCTGAAAGTGCCAAACCAACCTTGCTCATCGGGAGTAGGGGAGATGGTGCCCTCGACAGTACTGCGGCCGGCATTGCCCCGCCTTGGCTGATCTAATACATAGACTCCAAAACCTCGCCTTAGAAAAATGTTTTGATAACCCTCACGGCCATCTGGAGTCGTCTCCCACGTTTTCGAAAATTGCCCGACGCCGTGCCAAAATATGAGAGGCAGTTTTTTTGCATTGGCTGGGATCTGATAAAAGACGTAAGCGTGATCGCCATGGAAGGTTTGTCCTTCGGGTGTGCGCTTGATCGGGTCAAAGGTGCCCGGGTTTGTGATCACCGTGCCGCCAACGGCAAAGCTTCCCTGGTCCTGAATTGTGAGGGGTTTCTTTTGAGCATAACTTTGTACTGCCAGCGACAGCCCAACGATTAAGGTCACCAAGTACGCAGGGCTCGATGTTATTCTGTGTTTCATGATGCAAAGGTGGCCCTACTTCAGCGCTGTAGGCGTATATGAATCACGGATTCTACTACCAATTCCACTGATTGGCAGCCTGCATAGTCGAATGAGGGCTGGGAACCCTTAAATTTGAGTCATAAATCAGGAGCTATGGAAGAGATATTGAAGTTTGACACTATCGGCCAGTACAATTCATTCAATAGGAATGAGACGCTGCATCCACTGGTTAGTGTTGTCGACTTATCTAAAGCAGTACCGCGACAACTCAGTCGAATGAGCTATGGGTTTTATGTCGTATTCCTGAAAGAGATAAAGTGTGGCGATCTCAAATATGGTATCAGCAACTATGATTATGAAGAGGGTACGCTGGTGTTCCTTGCCCCAGGCCAGGTGATCGGGTCCCACGGAGAAGAATTTTACCAGCCACAAGGTCTCGCGTTAGTGTTCCATGCTGATTTCATACGCGGAACTTCTCTCGGTCGTCACATGAATGAATACTCATTTTTTTCGTACACAACCAACGAAGCTCTTCACTTGTCAGAGCGTGAAAGACAAATCACGCTCGATTGCTTTTCGAAAATCAAATTTGAACTAGAGCACGCAGTTGACAAGCACAGTAAGCGACTCATCGCTTCAAATATCGAATTGTTCTTGAATTACTGTGTGCGTTTCTACGACCGTCAGTTTATCACACGTGATCATGCGAACAAGGGAACACTTGATAAATTTGAGACTCTGCTCAATGAATTCTTTACATCAGACAAGCCGCAGGAAGTTGGTTTGCCATCGGTGACCTATTGTGCAGGTGAGCTCAACTTGTCAACTAATTATTTTGGTGACTTGATCAAGAAGGAGACCGGAAAGTCCGCTCACGAATACATAATGCTTAGGCTTATTGATGTTGCGAAGGAAAAAGTATTTGATGCGAGTAAGTCAGTGAGTGAAATCGCCTACGAATTGGGATTCAAATATCCCCAACACTTTAGCAGGGTTTTTAAGCAACACGTAGGCGTGACGCCGCTTGAGTATCGAAGTTCAATGAATTGACGATTGGCATTATCTCAGGTGAAAATTGCGATAGCCAGCCAAAGATATTGTAACCTGTAGTTGTAACCTAAATCTGTTGTGGCGTAACCCAATCGCTGTATTTTACGGCAGATTTTACGATCTCAATTCGGGCTATTCTTTGCTGAATCTGGGGTCTATGGGATTAATGACTAGAATAAATTAGATAGTTATATAATTTATATTATGATAAATAAGATTCAATGCGTGGCTCATTATTGTGACCCAACTGTAAGCGGCCAATAACTTTTGTCGGGAAAGGCCAATGATTTTTGCCACTCGAAAAACCCTCTCCTGGCCCATCGTACAATTACTTCTTTCCTCTTAAATAGTGTTTAACCGAGGTGACCAGATCCGCAAAAGTTTCGCATTCATAAACGATCTTTTCAATTGTTTTAATATCATGGATTCCGTTTTCCCGGCAATACGCCGCCTTTTCACTTTCGGTCGGTCCATCCAATTCAATCCACTCATCTATGCGTCGGCCAAATTCCTCCATTCCCTGGCGTTCGTTGTTGATCCATTTAATCAGATTCTTCTTAAAGTACGGAGGGCCGGCAAAAACAAAGCCGCATTTGCCGTGTGTATTTTCTCTTAGTTCATGAAAGTACTCGAGATGTTGGGCACGTAATTTTCCGGCTTCGTCTATACAGACCAGATATTTTTTGTTCGACTTAACCAAGAACTCTGAAATTTCTACAATGAGTTCGTACATATCGTTGGGTGTCACTCGTTGCTCAGCTCTAATCTGTCTGTATATATCTTGGTACAAGTGGATAGCTTTTTTGCTTTTGCTCATCTGCACTATTACCCTCTTATAGTCGCTCTTGCAGGACTCAAGGATCAAGGTAGATTTTCCATTGCCTGGCTTTGCGAGAAGGCCTACCATCAAGGAATTCCTTTGGACATCGTCGAATAAATTCGAAACTATCTTCAGTGAATTTGTTGGAATAATCATGTTCAATTATCACTTAAATAATTCGTGGCATTCCTTCTGGCATCGTTCTTCATACTTAGTGGCAACGACGTACGTACAGTAGGTTCTGTGTAGTTTTTTCTATTTTTACTCGCTTTACGTTTTGCCTCAGTCAATTGTGCCACATTATTGCAAGTCTCTTGGAAGTACTTCAGGTTGGCTTCGTCCATTGTGTCCTTGTTGTCCCGGCATGAAAGAACTTCAATTGGGATTTTGCTTTTTGAATGGCCTTCCCTAATTTTTCTGTAGTAGTCCAACTTCTCTTCTATTCCATTGACTAATTTTTTCTTCTCAACAAAATGCTTTTTTAAATTTTCTTTCCCCTTTTCAGTTTGGTTGAACGTTGTTACTTCCCCATTCGGTGTTGGTTCTATGGTTGACAGGAATTCATCGTCCGTCGAGAACAGGTATGCAACAGACATGTCAGAAGTATCGTACCGTACAATCACTTTCTTAAAATTCACTTTCAATAGAATCTCTTCTTTATAAATTGAATAAGAGTAGTCTTGTGGCCTATTGTCGCCAATCTGATGACTAAAAGTTATCACACCCTTTTGGACCGTTGGGTTTTTTACATCACCGAATATTTTGATGAAATCAATGGGTGATACCTTTACGGCGTTTTTAGGTGTTGACCTATTCCATCGCATTTGCGCTGAACTTTCACCATCCTTTTTTGAGCCTTCTATGATATCGTTATTATATTCCTGTTGGAACTCGTAATAGAAAGTGTGCAGTTCCTCTTGGGTGATAAGATTTTCCTTATTTCTATAAATCGCAATTTGCTTCGGTGAAGGTCTATCCCGGTCGTGTTTGCTTTTAATCCCCTCCCCTACGAAAAATTGTTTCCCGTTACAAATTCGTGTCAAAAATGTCAAGTGGTGACGTTCAACAGAAGCCAGCCCGGTTGAGGATTGAGATGGTCTAAGTACGACTCCGAGTGCTTTGCACTTGTTCTTGAATTCCTTGAATCTCTCACTCTTATGAGCCGAAGCCCCGTCATATCTGATTTCGCGTGGCAAAAACTTATGCCGTTTGACAAAAAGCTTGAATGTTGAAATGGCCAGTTCGTCGTTCTCTGATTCGCCGATGCATCCGACGGTTAAGCCGGAATGACCATCAACAATTGAGTAAGACCTTTCAAAGATTATGTTGTTGTTACGATCCTTGCACACGAACTGGTGTCGTGTGCCATCTGCTTCAGCATAATCACCTATATGCCTTGGTTTAAGGCTCTTGAAGTAGGGCGCACGGTTGTTTCGGTAATTTTCAATTCCCTTAGTTGCGGCTATTGCCAATTCCTTTTCTTTGACGTGAATCCTTCGAATTGTTCTATAGGAAACCTTAAAGTTCGTTTCTTCTTTTATCTTCTTATAGATCTTTGTGAGCTTCAATGCGGTCTCGTCAGTAAGCATGGAAATCACCAATTCTCTCGCCGCTTGACTTATCTTTTTTTTGCTCTCCTTACCTTTGTTGCCATGGACCAAAATTTTATTGAATCCTATCTTAAGCCCCTTTTCAATTTTCTTCTCAAAGCGTTCTACAGTTGCTCCGGGATTGATCAATAGTTTCAATTCATTCCCCTTTGAGCAGTACATTTTGCAATTGGATTTTATAACGTTGTACAGGGTCTTTAGCTGGATGCCAATGTTCAACTTCTGTGCGACAAACTGTAATGCTGCCTCTGCAATGGCGTACACAGTTCTTTGTCTTTCACGTATTTTGGCATAGTTGCTGATATACAGCGGCCACTCTTCATCGCAAACATCTTTCAATTCAGTTGTAAGAGCATTCTCGACCTCGATGTCAGGACCTTTGTTGTCATTACTTATTTCTATTTGTCGAATTAATAATGATGACTGATTCGGAATCTTATAATTTGATCGGGTTTGCTTTGGAATCCGATCAATGATTATATACCTCACACCATCAATGTAAATAAAAGCCCAGTTCGTCGATTTTCGCGTTTTAAACAGTGAGATACCGTTATCGATAGTCTTGCCAGGTATATTGTAGATTTTCTTGAGCACATCGGCAGTAACACCCAGTTGATTATTTGGGCATATCTGGTATTTGGAATTTTCTTTCATGTGGTTGCTTTTTTTGATTCAACTCGTTTCACAATAATGAACTTTAGTTTTCTCTTCAGATGACGGTTATTTTGCTTAAGCTTTTTCATAAACTGCCATTTTAAATTTAGTGCAGGTGCATTGACCGCGTTATCAAGAATGATAACGAACGGGGTTTTTGGTGAATCACGTATCGCATAAAATACCTGTGCCCAATCTTCCATGATTGGTGTACGTCTATTTTTTGGAGAACCTTGAACTGGTTTTCCAGATATAGCTGTTAACCAATCTCGAGTTTTTGAAATGCTCGAATAAAAGAAGTAGCGATAATCAAATGAGGGGAAGCTATTACTAATGCTATTTAATTTAGCTCTAAGATTCACCCTCTCGTCATTAGAAATTGTTAGTGAACAGCTGAATCGTTTCGAGAAGATACGCTTCACAATCTTATTTGAAAGAATGTCTGCGTCACCTTTGGTGAGATGTAAAGAGGAAATTTGTCCGGAAAAAAATTGAAATGTTTTTATTTCATTTTTTTTCTGTGAGGTCCTAAGTGTTCTTAATGATTTGTGAAGGGGGGTTTTTGCGCCATGCCTTCTAGGCTTCATGGCG
>JABDGP010000074.1 GCA_013285945.1 Bacteroidota bacterium
GCCGATGCCGACCAGCGTTTATTGATTTCATAAAATGCAGCCACCTTTAAATTGTGCCGCTGATCGTACCGTGTGGGATACCAACTATTATTATTGATCCCGTTCACCTGCAGCTCGGTCTTTGCCAAAGTATAACTGATCCAGCCATTCAGCCGTCCCGTCTTGCGGTGCAGATAAAACTCTAAACCATAAGCACGACCTTTACCACTTAATAAATCACCTTCGAGGTACTTATTGATGAGCAAGTCTGCGCCGTTAAAGTAGTCGATTTGATTTTGGGTTGTACGTAGATAAGATTCGACAGACGCCTCCCATTCATTGCGCTTTCCAAGTGCTCTAAAATAACCCACTGCATATTGATCTCCGATTTCGGGAAGAATAAGATTAGACGATGGCGTCCATACGTCAAGCGGATTGGAGGCGGTAGTATTAGATATCAAGTGCAGATATTGCACCATCCTATTATAACTCGCCTTAATAGAGCTTTTCTGATTGATTTGAAATCTTGCCGAAAACCGGGGTTGCCAGTTGCCAAATTGAGCTACAGTTTGGCCTTTTTTGTAAACGCTGTAAGATTTTGGCGTGCGCCTGACGCCGGGTACTGTATCATTATAATGGTAGACAGTATCCGAACCAAACGACCTGAATTGAGAGAAGCGCAGACCGTATTCAAGGGATACATTATCTCCAATTCGCTGACTATTACCGGCATATAAAGAGGTTTCCAGGTTATATTTTTTCTGAAGGCTTATATCACGAGTCTCACCATTGGTTGTGCCTGTGGAATTGGCCGGAATGAAATAATAATAAATTGATTCACCCCCAAATGAAAGCTCGTTGTTGCTATTGATAAAATAGGTGAGTTCCGGTTTGAATATGTAATTATTGATGGCCGAATTCCATTTGAACCGATTGTTGGGATCATCGCCGAACTGAAGTTGATACGAATAATTACTATACACGCTAGTAACATTCGCAAATAGCTTGCGATTAAAAAGGTGGTTCCAGCGCACAGTCGCTGTTTGATTACCCCAACTAAAGCCTTGGTCCTTGCTAAAAAGAAAATTATCGCGACCAAAATAGCTTGAAAGGTAAATGCGATCACGGTCGTTGAATCTATAATTTACTTTGGCCGTGAGGTCATAAAAATTGAGAGCACCTCCATTTTTTAAGGCTTTCACAAATGGCCTTGCCAACACATCTATATAGGATCGTCTGGCGGCAACTATGAACGAGCCCTTATTCTTCACTATTGGCCCTTCGAAAGCAAGCCTGGTGAAGATAGTACCGATACCGCCTGTGGTCTCAAATCTTTTATTGTTGCCCTCCTTCATGCGTACATCCAGTATGGACGAAAGCCTTCCGCCATAGCGAGAAGGCACCGCACCCTTAAAAAGTTTAGTGTCAAGTACAGCATCGGGGTTGAACACCGAAAAAAAACCAAGCAAGTGCGATGAATTGTAAACCGGTGCTTCATCCAGCAAGATCAGGTTCTGCCCTACACTTCCTCCTCTGGAATTGTAACCCGAGGCTCCTTCACCCACTGTGCTGATTCCGGGCAAGGACAATATCGCTCTGATCACATCCACCTCGCCAAGGAAAGCGGGGATCTTTTTAATCGTTTTAATATCAAGTTCTGCTGTACTCATCTCCGTCCGTTGAACTTTAGTAAGAGGGTCATCTTTATCTGCATTAACCACGACTTCCTGAAGCTGCTTGGCTTGCTCTTTCAACTCGATATCAATTCGTTGATCTTCATCAAGAGTGACTTTCCGCTCTACAGTTTCATAACCGACGAAGCTGTAAACCAACGTATAGGATGCCGAAGGAATAGTAATAGAGTAATAGCCATAGGCGTTGGCAACAGCTCCCGTATTTGCTTCTTTAATGAACATGGTCGCACCAATAAGCGCTTCGCCATCGGCAGCATCCTTGATATATCCGCTAAGGGTATGTTTTGTTTGAGAAAAACCAGAAATAAACGCAAGCCAGGACAGGATCAATACAGATAAACGTAGCACCATGGGCATCAATTAAATAAACGATAAACGCAATACTTGAATGAATGTTTTGAACATCTGTTTAATTTGAATTTACCTTTCGGTTCAGTCCTTCAAAACAATTAGCTTTGCAACACTAATAAATAAATGCGATAACCCATGAAATTCTTTATTGATACAGCCAATCTCAACGAAATAAAAGAAGCCTACAACTTGGGAGTGCTGGATGGTGTAACTACCAATCCGTCGCTTATGGCCAAGGAAGGCATAGCAGGGAAAGAAAAAGTTATAGCCCACTACAAGGCGATATGCAATATTGTGGATAATAATGTGAGTGCCGAAGTAATAGCCACGGACTTCGACAACATCATAGCCGAGGGAAAAGAGTTGGCAAAAATTGACAGTAAGATCGTGGTAAAGGTACCGATGATCAAAGATGGAGTGAAAGCCATCAAGAAGTTTTCGAGCGAAGGAATACGCACGAATTGCACTCTGGTGTTTTCGGCGGGCCAGGCTTTACTTGCCGCTAAAGCAGGAGCAAGCTATGTATCTCCGTTTATCGGCCGCTTAGATGACATTTCCCAAGACGGACTCGAATTGATTGCCCAGATCAGGCTGATCTATGACAATTATGGATATAAAACTGAAATACTCGCCGCCAGTGTGCGCCACACCATGCACCTGATCAAGTGTGCAGAGATCGGCTCAGACGTTGTCACTTGCCCACTCAAGGTAATCACAGACTTGCTTAGCCATCCCCTAACAGACTCGGGCCTGGCCAAATTTCTGGCTGATCATAAAAAAGTAAACGGATAATATCCTGATGTTTTCCTCTGACCCTGTTCTTCGCGTTCAAGAAGCTACGATATTTCAAGGCCAAAACTCGGTGCTGGGAAATATCAGTTTTGAAATCGAAAAAGGGGAATTCGTTTTTATTATCGGCCGAACCGGTTCCGGAAAATCTTCGCTGCTCAAAACCTTGTATGCCGATTTACCAATGCGCTTGGGTGACATCAGTGTGGCAGGATTCAATATGCGTGGTATTAAAAGTAAGGAAGTACCGCTGTTGCGAAGAAAAATAGGTATCATCTTTCAGGATTTTCAATTACTACAAGACCGGACAATTTCAGATAACCTCACATTTGTGATGAAAGCTACCGGATGGAAGGACGGTGCAAAAATGAAAAACAGACAGGCCGAGGTGCTCATGCAAGTAGGCCTGGGGTCTGTTGAAAAAAAGATGCCTCATCAGCTTTCGGGAGGTGAACAACAGCGCGTAGTAATCGCGCGCGCCTTGATTAACGAACCGGTAATTCTTATCGCCGATGAGCCAACAGGAAACCTCGATCCGGAAGTATCCCATGGGATCCTGAAAGTGTTTCAGGCAATCAACAAAAGCGGTACCGCTATCCTCATGGCCACCCATAGCTATGGGCTGATAAAAAAATTCCCCGCACGAGTTCTCAAGTGCGAGGAAGGAAAATTATTGGATTCGAAAAAAGAGAACTTTGAGCTGGAAGCTGACTATTTCTGATTTCTCAGCTCTGAACATTCTTATTTTTAAGCACTACAGGTTTATCAAACTTATTGAGTTGCTGATTGATAAGGTCAATCCGAACTAGAAGGTTCAATACCAATGCGTCGCGTACATCTTGAGTTGGTCTCCTTTTCAGTTCATCTTTCAAAACCAGATACATCGCTTCTAATTTCTTTAGATTTTGAGTTACCTCATCTTCTGTAAGGCCGGTTTGAGACTGATAATGACTTACCAAATTCATCTTTTCGGCAATTTGCAAACTGTAGTATGACTCGAGGTCGGTAAAACCCTGCATCGATGCTACCTCCTGCTTATTAGGCCGGGAATAATTCTTTGCAACGAACAGGTATACCGAAAGCCCCAAAAGTACCACGGCAGCGGCACGCCAGAATCCGATCGAATTCCAGAAGATCTGTTTTGAAATCTTGGGCAAAGAAGACTCTATTTTTTGCCAGGAGTTTTCCGGTGTTGATTGAGTATCAAAACCTTCTCTGTTTTCTTCGATAAATTTTCCAAGTTGATCTTTCATATTATGCCTCCTTCCAGGATTTCTTTTAATTTCTTCTTTGACCTGTTGAACTGCGATTTTGACGTAGATTCAGTAATTCCAAGTATCTCTCCTATTTCGCTATGATCATATCCTTCTAATAAATATAGCGATAAAACAACGCGATAACCTTCGGGTAATTGCTCGATCGCTTTCATTACTTTTTCCACTGTAAAAGGAAAGCCTTCCAACTCGTCGATGGCTACTTCTTCCATCACATCATACCCGTCGTTTTCCGGAAACCTTTCAAACCTTCTTCGCCTTACAAGGTTGATAGCCTTATTTACAACAATTCGCTTAAGCCACGCTCCAAAGGCAGCATCCCCACGGAAAGTTTCCAGACTATTAAACGCGCTGATGAACGCATCCTGCAAAACATCTTTGGCCTCATCAGCATTATTAACAATACGGTAACTCACATTATACATAGCACGGCTGTACAATTTGTACAGTTGATGGTACGCCTGCCGATCGCCCTGATGGCAACGGGCAATCAATACTTCCACGCTATGTTGGGCCGAATATTGCAAACACTATAATTCCTGCCTGATAGACAACCTTCGTTTAGAAAGGTTGCACGTTATTTTAATTTCGCAAGATTTTCTTTGGCGAGCGGGAAATCAGGGGCTTGCGCCAACGACTCCTGATAGTATTTTTTTGCGGTAACCTTATCTCCTTGTTCTTCTGCAATCATGCCTTTCAAATTGAGTAAAGCCACTTTCATCAGATATTCCTTAGGGAGATTATTGGCCCCAGTATAGGTGATCTTCAAAGTCTCTGCATCCTTTCCGGTCAATAAAATGTCAGCAGAGGTAAGGCTTTCTTTATAACGCTTCAGTCGCAGCTGAATAAACGCCATTTTATATAGTGTAGCCGGGTTATTAAGTAGCAAATACAGGCTCTCATAGCTTTGAAGAGACCGATCGAATACACCGAGGTTTTCGTATCCGGCTGCAGAGATTTCAAGAGCTGCTGTATTTTTCGGATTGCGTTTCAATAGTTCTTGTGATACAAGTACAGCAGGCGGGTATTTTTGGTTTTGGTAATAGAACACAGCGAGATCATAGATCAATGAGTCATTGCCAGGATTTTCAACAATCAAATCATACAATGCGTCCTTTGCCACCTCGTAATCACTCCATTGCACGGCAGCAGAGTATTTCATGGCGTAATGCTGTGTAAGGCGGTCAACTTTTTGAGTTGTATCCTTTGCAGGTTTGGCATCGGTTTGGGCTTGCACAACCGGCGGAGTCTGCATCTCTTGCTTGGCAGGATCCTGTTTTTCGCCTTTCTTTTTCTTCTGTGCAAATAAGCTTGACGACACTGAAATCAAGATCAATACAAATACACTTTTTCTCATACAATTTATTGGTTTACATTTTGTTTAATCAGTCCTTTTTTTTCTGCTATTTTCTCTAAAAGCTGCAATGCTTCTTCACGAGAGTTTTTAATTTCTCCTTCCAAAATAGCCTCTTTTATCTCTTCTTTTATATCACCGATGATACGACTTCCGGGCAGGTTAAACATTCGCATGATCTCATCACCGGTAACGGGAGGCTGAAAGTTTCTGATCTTGTCCCGCGCCTCAAGTTCAATCATCTTTTGCTGCACTTTCTCAAAGTTGCCCAAGTATTTCGCCACTTTTTCAGAATTCTTTGAGGTAATATCAGCTCGACATAACGTCATCAATGAATCCACGTCATCTCCAGCTTCAAAAAGCAATCGGCGCACTGCAGAGTCACTTACTTCTTTTACCAAAGCAATTGGCCGCAGATGTAATCGCACGAGCTTCTGCACAAAATCCATTTTTTCATTCATTGGCAATTTCAGTCGTCTGAAAATCCCGGGAGTCATGCGGGCACCCTTGTCTTCGTGTCCATGAAAAGTCCACCCAATTACAGGTTCAAACCGTTTTGTCAATGGCTTGGCAATATCATGCAAAATCGCTGCCCACCGCAACCACAGATCATTCGAAACTTTGGAAACATTATCAAGCACTTGCAGCGTATGGAAAAAATTATCTTTATGTGCCTTATTATCAACATACTCCACACCGTGCAGGGCCACCATTTCGGGAAAGAACTCCTTAAGCAAGCCGCTATGAAAAAGTAATTTGAATCCATACGAAGGAACAGCCGACAGGATGATTTTGTTAAGTTCATCACTGATTCGTTCCATTGAAACGATTTTCAACCGTGACTTATTTCTGGTTATTGCTTCATAGGTATCGGCTTCTATATCGAAATTCAATTGCGACGCAAATCGTATAGCGCGCAACATCCGAAGCGGGTCATCAGAAAAAGTAATTTGGGGATCGAGGGGTGTTTGAATATTTTTCTTCGCCAGATGTGCTACGCCACCAAACGGATCAATCAAATCGCCATAATTCTGATCATTGAGGCTGATGGCCATCGCGTTGATCGTAAAGTCTCTACGCTTTTGGTCATCTTCGAGCGTGCCATCTTCTACCACGGGCTTACGCGAATCCATGTGATACGATTCCTTTCGGGCTCCAACGAACTCCAGGTCAAGCTCTCCATACCTGATCATAGCTGTACCAAAGTTCTTAAATGTGCTGACAGGAACATTACCCAGTTCTTTTGCCACTGCTTCGGCCAAAAGTATACCACTACCAACACATACAAAGTCAATGTCCTTGCAAGGTCGTTTCAAGAGCAAATCGCGCACGTACCCACCGACAATATATGTTTCATAACCTAACCTCGTGGCAACTTTTGAAACGGTCTTAAATACCGGGACACTATTTAAATCTTCACTGAAATTCATCTCGGGCAGGTTGCCAGGTTTGTAAACCGACAAAGGTAATTAGAATTGAGGTCTGCCAAGCATTCGTCAAAATTGGTTATTTCATAAAATGATGACTATTCTTTTGCAATACCCGATCACAAAGTTATCTTTGCGCCCTGTTTTAGATGGTCTGGTAGTTCAGCTGGTTAGAATGCCTGCCTGTCACGCAGGAGGTCGCGGGTTCGAATCCCGTCCAGACCGCAAAACAATGGTTAAACCCTGAATATTCAGGGTTTTTCTTTTTTTACAACAGTGGTAGGTCAAAGAACCGAACATAACTCTCTCTTAACGATCTGTCTTTTCAAACCTTTGTTTTATCTTTGTGGCTTCCTAAGAAAATAACCACAAAAATATGACCGTAGCAGATAAAGTTGCCTACAAGGTAAAAGACATGTCGCTGGCCGCATGGGGCCGTAAAGAAATCAAATTGGCTGAAGCTGAGATGCCAGGTTTAATGGCATTACGCGAAGAGTTTGGTACAAAAAAGCCACTTAAAGGTGCGCGAATTGCTGGTTGTCTTCACATGACAATCCAGACGGCTGTGCTGATCGAAACCCTTATTGAACTGGGCGCTGAAGTAACATGGAGCTCATGTAATATCTTCTCCACACAAGACCATGCCGCTGCAGCCATTGCTGCCGCAGGTATCCCGGTTTATGCCTGGAAAGGAATGAATGAAAAAGAATTTGACTGGTGCATTGAGCAGACACTTCATGCATTTAAGGATGGCAAAGCGTTGAATATGATATTGGATGATGGTGGCGACCTTACGAACATGGTGCTCGATCGCTATCCTGAATTAGTGAGTGGCATTAAAGGCATCTCTGAAGAAACAACTACAGGTGTACATCGCCTCATTGAAAGAATGCACAATGGTAAATTGCCGTTGCCTGCCATCAACATCAATGACTCTGTTACCAAATCAAAATTCGATAACAAATACGGCTGCAAAGAATCATTGGTAGATGCGATCCGCAGAGCTACTGATGTAATGATGGCAGGGAAAGTAGCTGTCGTTGCCGGATACGGAGACGTAGGAAAAGGTTCTGCTGCTTCGTTGCGTGGAGCCGGTGCACGTGTGATCGTAACCGAAATCGATCCAATCTGTGCGTTGCAAGCGGCTATGGATGGATTTGCCGTTAAGAAAATGGATGATGCTGTAAAAAGTGCCGATATCATTGTGACAGCCACCGGAAATTTCGGAATTGTATTAGGCCGCCATTTTGAAAACATGAAAGACAAAGCGATTGTTTGTAACATCGGTCACTTTGATAATGAAATTGATGTGGCCTGGTTGAGCAAGAATGCAACCAAAGATGAAGTTAAGCCGCAGGTTGATTTATATACTTTAAAAAATGGTCGTCAGGTTATACTGTTGGCAGAAGGCCGTTTGGTAAACTTGGGCTGTGCAACCGGTCACCCTTCGTTCGTAATGTCAAATTCATTCTCAAACCAGACCATCGCCCAGTTGGAATTGTGGACCAACTCGAATAAATACGAAAACAAAGTTTACATGCTGCCAAAACATCTCGATGAAAAAGTAGCACAGCTTCACTTGAAGAAAATTGGTGTTGAATTAGAAACCCTTACTCCTGACCAAGCAAAATACATTGGAGTGGAAGTAAAAGGGCCGTTCAAGCCCGATTACTATCGTTATTGATCTTAGTTCTATAAATTGAAACCCCAAGGTTAACATCTTGGGGTTTTTTATTGCTCATTCGATTTTCACATTCAACCTATACGTTTCGCCTTATAGCCTTCTTTTACAAGCGCCTGAACCACTTTGTCGCGCAGGTCGCCCTGCAAGATGATCTCACCATCCTTTGCCGAACCACCAACACCACATTTTGTTTTTAAAAGTTTAGTCAGGGTAACAAGGTCGTTGTTGCTTCCTATAAAGCCAGTAACAAGAGTCACCTGCTTGCCAGCTCTCCCACTCTTATCTAACAGAACGCGCAGGGTTTGTTGCTGAGGAGGTAATGTGACTTGCTCCTGTTGTCCGGTTATTTCAAATTCAAAATTGTCGCTGGTTGAATAAACTACTCCTTCGCGATTTTTCCATTCATTTTTCTTCGCCATTGTCCTAGAATTTGTGGATTTGTAGAAATACAAGTGTGAGAAGAAGCAAGATAAAGTTTACCACAGCCACGTTGAACCGAAACTCGATCCCCTTCCAATAAAACGTTCCTACAAGTGACGTAAGCATCAATAATATAGGCCAAAAAATAAAATTACCGTAAATAGATAGCTCTATGTTTGTACGGTAATGTGCGTTTTCATCTTCCAGTATCAGCGGTACCGAGAACCAGGCGGAGCGATAAATTGCCACCTTATTGGCCTTGCGCAAATTTCTGGCTGCCTCTCGTGATACACTCACGGTTTTACCATCGCGCAGTTCCAGTTTAAATGTGGAGCCTCTGTTTGTTGGGTTTTCGACCAACACTTCGGTAATGGTTTTTACCGGAGGCAAGGTGTAGTCCGTAATGAGGACAACTGAAAACAAAAGCGTGAGGCGTGAAATCATCAGTGCATAACGCAAGTTGGCTGCCATCATCGCCAAAATCTCCTCACGATGAGTTGGCTTACGCTGGGTTGTCGTCCGTGGTCGCGGTCTGTACCTTGGATCGCGATGTGTGCTAACCGGCTCTTGAACTTGCTCATCTACAGCTGCTCCACGCAACATCTGATCATAAATTACCTTGCGCAACGGATCACCAAGCACTTCATACGCTTCATTCACTTCTTTAAAAATTGCTTCAGCTTCGGGCGACGGATTTTTATCCGGGTGAAATTGCAGGGCGAGCTTGCGATACGATTGCTTAATGTCAGCCTCGCTCGCGTAAATATTCAGGCTCAATATGAAATAGTAGTTTTTCACAGCCGCTTAACAAAAATAAACAATAAAAGCCCCGGCTGACCGAGGCTTTTTTTAAACGTACAATTCAATTGTCTAGTGTTTCACTACAAAAGTCAATACGGGGCGCTTCGAGTGGCCAACCACTTCCTCAGCGATACTACCAGCCATTACCTGAGCAAAACCTGTGCGGCCGTGCGTCGCCATTGCAATCAAATCTGCATCAATACTGTCGGCGAAATAAATAACGCCTTCTTCTTCAGACACCTCGTTATAAACATTGATGGTATAATTTTTCAGGCCCAACTTCTTGGCAAACTTAAGCATCGCATCCTTGGAAGCTCTGTCGCGTTGAAAATTTCCAGGGGTATTAATTCTCACCAGGTGGATCGTTGAATTATATATTTGCTGTGTTCGCTTCACAAAGCGTGAAAAGACCTCCTCATCCGGAGACAATGCCGTAGCATACACCACATTTTTAAAATCCAATGTAGCCGGCTTGCTTTGCACCGTAAGCACTGGGCAACGTGAATGCCTCACCACTTTCTCGGTATTAGTGCCAATCACCATTTCGTCCAGCTTTGTAAACCCCCTCGTGCCCATTACTACCAGGTCAACTTTCTTCTCAGTGATAATAGTGGTGATACCGTGGTATGGGTTCCCTACTCTCAACTCTCCGGTAATTTTCACAGCAGAATACTTGGGATCGGTAACCAGCTTTTCCAATTGTACCTTGGACTTCTTCATCAACTCATAAGTAAAGATCCTGTCCTCCCAGTCCGCTTTGTGCCACTCGCCAGTAACGCGATACGATTCCTGCGTTATTTCTTCCACTACATTCATGGCAATCAACTCTGCTCCATCCTTTTTGGCAATATCAAAGGCTACATCAAATGCAATAGCAGAAGTCTTTGAATAATCAACCGGCACAAGTATTTTTTTCATGGTTCAATTTTTAATTCGTGAAACATTTATTCTATAAGGAAATCAAGTTATGAATTTTCAAGTAACAAGAAAACAGATTAGTGATTGGAGGCGGCCTGCGCGAGACGCTCATCGGGCTATGCGCTGCAAGT
>JABDGP010000075.1 GCA_013285945.1 Bacteroidota bacterium
TTGATAGGCTAGATTCTTCAGGTATTTATCACCTACCCAGTAACTTGCTACATGAGAGAAGTGCTGCATCATCGTGCTGAAGTGAATCAATTGAGTACGCCATGTCTCGTAACTGAAGTCAGCACTTCCAGTGTAGGTAACCTGGCAGTTAGTCAATATATAATTGGGGTCAATAGAGTTTAAATTTGCGGATGTCGGATCCACATTCACCTGCTTTAGGTCCGAAGAGCACTGCGCAGCTGCAAAGAGCAATAAAATTGCTACAGTATTTTTTATCAATGATTTTGTTTTCATAATCCTGTTATTAAAACTTCAAGTTCAAATTGAAACCAAAACTACGAGTAGGAGGTACACCATCCAGTTCCAATCCCTGACCAACCGAGTTGCTATAGTTCGATTCTGGATCTATGTTTGGTGTGTGTTTCATCAGTATTAAGAGATTACGACCTACCAAGAAAACGTAGCTCCCTTGATCGGGGTCTTTGCAAACCATTCGCTCGGTAGCCTGTAGCCAAAAATTACTTGTCGTAGCTTTACAAAGCTGGCATCGTACACAAAAGTTGAAGATACATTGCTTTGAATACCGCCATAGTAAGCTTGAGGAGTCGCGCTGACAGTATTAGTTGCACCTGTAGCTTGATCAATACCCACACCAGTAATACTTTCGGAGCTTCTGCCAGGTAAGGTATTTTTGTGCAATCCAAATAAATAAGCATAAGAATTAGTGGCTGAGAAGATATGGCCGCCAAACTTATAGTCGATCAGGAATCCAAAATTAAATCCTTTATAGTTAAATTCGTTCAACACGCCTCCAATGTTAGGATGATAACCAGACCCATAAGCTTTAAGGGCACCTTGCATCGGAACGCCGTTTTGATATAATATTTGGTTCGTAGCTGGATCCCTCGCATAGTCAAAGGCCATCACCTGTGCAGCTTGTTTCCCAACTTCCATATTTATGAAAGCATTTTGAGTGCGTGAGATACCGCCCGGAACAGTTATATCAGTCTGGCCTGGTATAAGAGCCTTAACTGTATTTGCATTATGAGTATAATTTAAACTGATATTCCAAGCAAAATTACTTGTCTTGATCGGGGTTCCTCGCAGCATCAATTCAACACCCTTATTCTCCATTGATCCAAGATTCAGAGCTGCAGAATTGAAACCACTTGTACCAGACGTCTGAGCGTAAACAATATCCTTAGTAGTTTGGCGATTATAATAAGTCGCATCTAAGGCAAGTCTGTTTTCAAAGAATCTTAAATCAACTCCAAGTTCCAACTCAGTCAAATTGTATGGCTTCAAGTTTGAATTCGGAAGAAGATTCCCGAATCCATAGCCTGTCCCATTCCCATTATTGATAGATCCAATCGGGTGGCCGTTGTTGGAGCCTGCAATACTATAGTATAAGCCTGTTTGATAAGGTGACCCAGGATCACCAGTGGAAGTTGAATACGAAGCTCGTATTTTTCCATAACTCATTTTAGGGATGCTGGCTAATTCAGAAAACACCAAGCTAGTACTTACAGCAGGATAAAAAAGAGACTTACCATCGAGTACACTAAATTTATCTTGCCTACCGGTGGTGTTTACAAACAAAATATTTCTGTAGTTAAATTCAGCTGTATAATACCACGACTGGACTTCCTTTTTCTGATTCAAATATCCCTGAGGATTTTTTGCTACAATATTGGGTTCTGTGTATAAGAACGGAATAGCAAAATTGTTTCCTGAGAAAACGGTATTTTCATAAGAAGCTTTCCTAAGGTTGCCGCCGGCAGACGCAGTTATTGTAATGTCATTCGTTACTTTTTTATTGGCTGTCAAAAGGAAATCGGCATTCTGCTCAACACCTTTAACGTCTGTTTGAACTAACCCCCCAGTATTCAGATAAGCAGTGCCCGAAGGAGTCACGTTAAAATAACGATCAAAATAAGTATCGTTGGCGAACCTTCCCTGAAGAGTTAGCCAGTCAGTGATTGAATAACGAAGCGTTGCAACATTAATGTACCTGTCGCGAGTAGTGTTATTTATAAATTTATATGCTGCAAAATACGGGTTGGTGGCATACGTATTACTTGAGAAATTAGCTTCGTTTCCATTGGGTAAAGATCCTGATCCGGGCACCAGCGCTGATGTGCTTAAACTGGTCGGTAAGAATAGTATTCCAGCATTGGCGTTACCGGGAGAGTCACTTAACCCTGGTCGGTTGAGGTACGAATCTTTTATATAGTTCGAAACCAAGTCGAAAGTTAACTTTGACAAGATTTTGTAATTTATGTTCAGATTGAATGTCTGCTTGCTAAGTCCGGAGTTGGGAATAATTCCTTTGTTATTTAAATCCGATGCTGAAAATCTATAGCTGCCATTTTCATTACTGTTTCCAATGGATATCGTATTGGTAAAAGTGGTACCTGCTTTATAAAAGTTCTTGAAGTTACTTTTTACTTGAGAAGTGTATGGCCTTGATACGCCATCATAGTTCACCACTGAACTACCGTCTAACGGAGCCCCCCAACTAGATTGGCCACTTTGGTAAGCTGAGTTCGCGTCCGTCGGCTTCGCTCCGAGTGAACCTTGCCCATATTGGGTCTGGAAATCTTTATAGTTAATAGCCTGATCAACAACCAAATTGGTATTGTATTCCACTCCAAAACCCTTTCTGTCTTTCCCGGATTTAGTGGTGATCACAATTACTCCGCCAGCGGCCCTGGATCCATAAAGCGCAGATGCGGCTGCTCCTTTCAGAACTGTAACTTCCTTTATGTCGTCAGGGTTTAAGTTGGCAATTCCGTCACCGTAATCAGCTCCACCATACTGGCCCGCCATCCCTCTGGTTGTATTGTCCATCGGAACACCATTGATTACAAATAATGGGGTCGAGCCATTAACGGAGGTCATCCCTCGTATAACGATGCTACTGGATGACCCTGCTCCTCCAGGTGTTCCACTAATGTTCACGCCTGCAACTCTTCCTTCTAAAGAATTGATTACGTTGGTTTCTCTTGCTTGGGTAAGAGCACCTCCATCGACCTTAGTTACTGCATAACCGATGGCCTTCGAATCTCTTTCTACACCTAAAGCAGTAACCACAACTTCTTGCAATTGGGTTGTATCCTCTTTCAGAGTTATAGCAATAGTCGTCTGATTACCTACCGGCGCTTCAAGAGAAGCAAAACCAATAAAAGAGAAAACTATTATGGCATCGTTGCCATTTACTTCGATGGAGTATTTTCCATCACCATCGGTCGAAGTACCATTGGCGGTACCCTTGACAAGGACGGTCACCCCGGGCAGCGCAGTGCCGTTGGGATCTTTCACAGTCCCTGTTACAATTCGCGATTGTGCCAGGGCTGCAGCTGTCAAACAGCAGATGAGTGCTGCTGTTAACAGGAAGCTTCGGTAGAGTTTAATTTGCATACTTTTTATTTAGGGTTAATAGGAATTATTTTGGTTACTACTTCGTAAACGTACTGTTAAAAAATTAAAAACAAAAGAAAAAACTGAAAATGTGTGCGCACACACTATATTTGTGCGCGTACACAGCGATTTTCAATTATATTTGCTTGTTCCTTATTAATGAGTATTAAATCAACACACTAAAAGGATGGCCAAGAAGATTATCCGAATCAAAGACATCGCAAAGGCTGCCGGAGTTTCGATAGGCACCGTAGACAGAGTCTTACATAATCGAGGCAAAGTCTCCGAAGACGCCTTGAAAAAAGTGACCGCTGTCTTGAAAAAAAATGAGTACAAACCAAATCTTATTGCCAGAACACTTGGCTCCAATAAAGCTTACCGATTAGTTACCCTATTGCCTAACCCCGAGCAGGATCCCTATTGGGCATTTACCCACAAGGGTATCCTGCAGGCCGAAAATGAATGGTCGCACTATGGAGTAAGTATTGTAACCTGCGTTTTTGATTTGCAGGAAAAAAAATCGTTTGAAGAAGCTGCCAAAAAAGTGCTCAAACTAAAACCGGACGGAATTCTCATTGCTCCAATTTTTTATAAGGAGGCATTGCCTGTTTTCAAAACCTTCTTTGATAAAGCTATTCCCTACGCATTATTTAATACCCACATTAAGGAGTCCAACGCTATTTCGTTTATTGGGCAGGATTTGTATCACAGTGGCCGTGTAGCTGCAGAATTGATTTGCATCGGACAGAAAGGACCTGGAACGTTTAGTGTGCTGCACGTAGACGAAGACCTCAATGACTCTATTCACTTGTTGGAAAAAGAGAAAGGGTTTAAAGATTATGTCAATGAATTTTACGACGGCCATTCGGTTATAGAATCGCTCAACCGAACCAGTTCTACCGATTTCTCCTTCAAGAAGCGATTGGCCACTCTTTTGAAAAAACCTGATTTGAAAGGAATTTTTGTAAGCTCTTCACGAGGAACAGCGACGGCCGCTTCATTTTTGAAGAGTCACGGAAAGAATGGTATTCGACTGGTGGGGTATGATCTTCTGGAAAAAAATGTTGAGTATTTAAATTCGGGAGTCATCGATTTCCTGATTCATCAGAAACCCCAGCAGCAGGCATTTGAAGGGATCAGTTGTTTGGTTAACCACCTGATTTTTAAAAAGAGCCCGCAACCCATTAATCTATTCCCATTGGAAGTAATCACAAGGCAAAATATGCCGTCGTATCAGGTCGAGTCTATCAACTATCATCCGCAAGGAACCAGTATATTGAATTAGAAAACAAAACAAGAAATATGCCTAACGGTAATACCCTGCACATCAACTTCGAGAAAATCCCTACAGCGATCTATGTATCTGCAGATCAGGCTTCACAATCGGTAGCACGTGAAATTGCCGAACTGATTCGTAAAAAACAGAAAGAAGGAAAAAAGGCAGTGCTCGGCCTCGCAACAGGCTCATCGCCCAAGAAAGTCTACGCTGAACTTATCCGCTTGCATAAAGAAGATGGACTGAGTTTCAAGAATGTGATTTCGTATAATCTGGATGAATATTATCCGATGCAACCCACGGCTCCTCAGAGTTATCACCGGTTTATGAAGGAAAATCTGTTCGACCACGTTGATATTCCTAAGAACCAATATCATCTGCCGGACGGGACAATTGGTATGGAAGGCATCAAAAGCTTTTGCGAAGCTTATGAAAATAAAATCAACGAAGCTGGTGGTCTTGATTTCCAGTTGTTAGGCATTGGCCGAAATGGCCACATCGGATTTAATGAACCGGGCTCTCACACCGATTCGCTCACGCGCTTGATAACACTTGATTTTACTACACGTGCCGATGCTGGTCTCGACTTTGGAGGAGTTGCCAACGTACCCCGGAAGGCAATAACGTTGGGTATAAAAAAGATAATGCAGGCAAAGCGTATTGTCCTGATCGCTTGGGGAGAACATAAGTCACCAATTATCAGGCAGGCAGTAGAAGGGCCGGTGGTTGAATATGTGCCGGCCTCCTATCTGCAAGGTCACCCCAATGCCCAGGTCGTAATGGATGAATCTTGCGCGGCGGGTCTCAGCAGGCGTAAAACCCCTTGGCTATTTGATTCAGTTGAGTGGAATAAGCCGATGATCAAGAAAGCGGTGACCAGTTTGGCGTTTTCTTTAGAGAAACCAATCCTCATGCTCACTAATGAAGATTACAACGAAAATGGTTTAAGCGAGCTATTGGTTCGATATGGACAGGCATACGATATTAATATTGAAGTATTCAATTGGGTTCAGCACACGATTACTGGCTGGCCAGGTGGTAAACCCAACGCAGATGACATGCACAGGCCCGAGCGGGCTACACCTGCCCGGAAACGAGTACTGATTTTTAGTCCGCACCCCGATGACGACATTATATCTATGGGCGGCACATTTCAGCGGTTGGTAGATCAGGGTCATGATGTGCACGTAGCTTATCAAACTTCCGGGAATATAGCAGTAGCTGACGATGAGGCACTCCGGTTCATTGAATTTGTCCTCGACTTTAATTCAAAATTCTCTTTGACCAACGATGCTGCTAATAAGTTATACTTTGAAGCCAGTGGCTTTTTAGAAAAGAAAAAGAAAGGCGAAAAAGATGTCGATGCTTTGCGAACCATCAAAGGGTTGATCCGCGTAAGCGAAGCAAAAAATACGTGTCGCTTTGTTGGCGTGCCTCCAGAGAATATTCATTTCCTGAATATGCCATTTTATGAGACAGGTACGGTGCAGAAGAACCCATTGGGTGAAGAGGACTTTAGAATCGTTACCGAATTAATTCGTGAAGTCAAGCCTCATCAGATTTATGCTGCAGGCGATCTGGCTGATCCGCACGGAACGCACAAAGTCTGTCTTGATGCAGTAATCGAAGCACTTCATCGGTTAAAAAGTGAAACTTATATGAAAGACTGCTGGACCTGGCTTTACAAAGGAGCTTGGGCTGAATGGGATATTGATCTCATCGAAATGGCTGTACCGATGAGTCCTGATCAGGTAATGCGCAAACGGATGGGCGTATTTAAGCACCAATCACAGAAGGATGGCGTAGTTTATCAGGGAAATGATGCTCGCGAATTCTGGCAGCGAGCTGAGGATCGCAACAAAGCAACCGCACAACTATATAATAAGCTTGGGCTTGCCGAATATGCAGCCATGGAAGCCTTTGTCCGCCTGAAATTGTAAAGGGATAACCCGGTTTTGGGGATGATCATTTTCTTTTTTACCGTCATCAGGGCGAATAGAAAACGATGTTCAACGAAGTAACTGCAATAAAATAATCAGCAAGGGGCTCAGGATTTAAAAAATTATAGTAAAATTGAGGGTAAAAAAATAAAACCCCATGAAAGTTACTCGTTTTGCAACTGCATCACTTGCCCTTATCCTTACCCTTGGCCTTTGGTCATGCGGGCCAAAGAAAGAAAACTCCGAAAACTCAGATGAATTTAAACAAGCTGAAGAATCGTTGAATGATGAGATTAAGGATGTTGCCTACAATATTCCCTCACCATCTGAAATTCCTTATTTACTACAAGCAACCGGAGCCGAGTTTAACCAAAGTTTATTGAGCGATCGGAAAAAAGCCGACCAATACCTTACCAGAAATGACAAGGCAGCCCTGAATCTTGGCGTTTATGCTTCTGACATAGGTTATCTCGTTTCTTACGACAAAACTCAGGAAGCGATTGACTACATGAACACGTCAAAGAAACTAGCGGATAACCTTGGCGTAATTGGTTCTTTTGACCCGGAAATCCTGAAACGCTTTGAAGCTAATATTTCTAAGAAAGATTCACTTACCAAACTTGTGAACTGGGCGATTCAAAATGCCGACAAGTATTTGAAGAACGATAACCGCAACAAGCCGGCAGCTCTTATGATTGCAGGAAGTTTTATTGAAGGATTATACATTTCGACAGGAGTTATCAAGACATACCCCAAAAATATCCTTAAAGACGATGATCGTATTCTTATCCTTACGCCATTGATTCGCGTGGTTATCCAACAGCGTGAGTCGGTAGGTGAATTGGTGAAGATGCTAGGCGGGGTGGAACAATCTGAGCCAGTTACCTCTCTGCTTGCCAACCTTAATTCTTTGGAAGCAAGCTATCGCGCAATGAATATTGAAGAGCAGATTAAAAACAATCGTGCGGATTTAATTTTGAGCGACAAGAACCTGGCTGAAGTTACTTCAATTGTTGAAAAACTAAGAAAGTCTATAACCGACTAATTCAAAAAACCATTCTAAAAATAAGGAAGGCTGTCTAAAAAGGCAGTCTTTTTTGTTGTGCCTATAATTTGATTACAACCAACGGTGAGTTAAATGCCATTGGCGTCATCGGTCATCTTTCTTATCTTTAAAAAACTAATCTTTCCACCCATGAGCGAACCAGTACTCAAAGCCATCATCCGCCTGTTTGCATTTGTAGCCAAAGAAGACTCAGTAACTACTCAAGAGCGAGACCATATTCAGGCTTTTCTGGAAGACCATTTGAGTCGCCCGTCGATGGAAAAACATATTCGCCTGTTTGATGAATATGCCAGAGAGATTTCGGATAAACTTAGCGAAGAGAAGGAAAACGAAACTATTGCACAAATATGTTCAGCGATCAACCTTGAGGTAACACAGAAACAAAAAATGGTTGTTTTATTGGAGTTGATGAGCATTGTGATGGCAGACGGTTCTATATCTGTGCGAGAAGACAAGCTTTCAAGGATAATTAGTGAACAGTTCAATATCGCTCCGGCTGATCTTGAACTTATTGAGCAGTTTGTTAACCTTCAAAACCCTGCGCAGGCTAATTCCTCAAACATTCTCATTATCAATAGTGAAAAGGGAAATTCCGGCAGGCACATTTTTCGCCCTGATCTGGATGGATTTATTACGATCCTTCATGTTCCCAGCGTAGAACTTTATTTCTTTAAGTACCTCGGCAAGACTGACGTCTTTCTCAATGGCGTTCCGCAGAAGCCGGGCACAGTCCATGTGCTAGCAACCGGAAGTTCTATTCGGTGGGGAACAGCGGAGCCTGTTTACTATGGAGCGCTTTTGGGTGCATTTAAAAAGACAGGTAAAGAACCAAAGACGAGCTTCGAAGCAAAGAGTATTTCCTTTCAATTTAAAAATGGAAAACTTGGCTTGCGCGAAGTAACCGTGACCGAAGAATCGGGCAACCTAGTGGCACTGATGGGAGCGAGCGGGGCTGGTAAAAGTACGTTGCTTCATGTTCTCAACGGAAATGAAAAGCCATCTAAAGGTCAGGTGCTAATTAATGGAATTGATATTCATCGTAATCCCGAGAAAATTGAAGGGGTGATTGGTTTTGTGCCACAGGATGATTTGCTTATCGAAGATCTCACCGTGTATCAAAATTTATATTTCGCGGCTAAGCTTTGTTTCAGTCATCTCAACGAAGAAGAGATTGACATGTTGGTTTTAAAAACATTGGATGACCTTGGTTTGAATGAAGCAAAAGATTTAAAAGTAGGATCGCCTTTGCAAAAAACAATTAGTGGTGGCCAGCGGAAGCGATTAAATATTGGCTTGGAATTACTGCGCGAGCCTGCCGTGCTTTTTGTTGATGAACCAACTTCAGGACTTTCATCGCGTGATTCTGAAAATATAATTGACTTACTCAAAGAACTTTCCTTGAAGGGCAAATTGGTCTTTGCTGTTATCCATCAACCATCGTCAGATATTTTTAAGATGTTTGACCGTCTGGTGATCCTTGATACTGGCGGTTACCAAATTTATTATGGCAACCCTGTCGATGCCGTAATTTATTTCAAGAAGAACATCAACATGATAAATAGTGACGAAGGTGAATGTCACACTTGTGGTAACGTAAACCCCGAACAGATTTTCAATATTATTGAAACGAAAGTAATCAACGAGTTTGGCAACTTTACCAATGAAAGGAAATTTTCGGCTGAACAGTGGAACAACATATTTAAGGAGCGTGTGAAACTTCCTGCGGTAGTCAGGCATAACGAGATGCCGCATTCTACTTTGCGAATTCCTAAATGGCTCAAGCAAACTCATTTGTTTTCATTGCGCGACATTCTATCCAAATTCAGCAACACCCAATATTTGGTAATCAACTTGCTTGAGGCGCCTGCACTGGCGTTTATTCTGGCTTTTATTGTGAGATATTATGATTCTGATAATCAGCTGAATACGGGATATATCTTTAGCAAGAATCTAAATATGCCTGCTTATTTTTTTATGAGTGTAATCGTAGCTCTTTTTATGGGGCTGACGGTGAGTGCCGAAGAAATCATTCGTGACCGTAAAATCTTAAAACGTGAAAAATTTCTGCACCTGAACCGAAGCAGCTATATCTTTTCTAAAATTTCTATTTTGTTTGCCATCTCAGCCATCCAAACCTTTCTGTTTGTGTTAGTGGGTAATTACATTCTCGAAATCAAAGGAATGTTTATGATCCATTGGGCTATTTTGTTTACCACTTCCTGTTTTGCCAATTTGCTTGGGCTTAATATTTCTTCAGCCTTCAATTCAGCAGTTACTATTTATATACTGATCCCGATCCTTCTTATCCCGCAATTGATACTAAGTGGAGTAGTTGTAAAGTTTGACAAGCTCAATCCTACTATTGGCAACACTGCTACTGTACCGATGGTGGGAGATATGATGGCGTCGCGTTGGGCTTTTGAAGCCGCTATGGTAGCTCAATACAAAGACAATGAGTTTGAACAACAGTTTTATTTGTACGACAAAACCATGGCCGATGCCGATTATAAGAAAGTCTATTACATTCCCGAACTCGAAAGCCGTCTTGATTTCATAAACCTTAATTATAAAAATTCGGCTATAACCGATGTGGTAAATAAACACTTGAAGATATTACATGCCGAAATCCGTGATGAGCTGAATGTCATTGGAAAAAATGATTTTAAATATCTTGATAAGCTGGCTCCAGGCAAATACGACTCATTAACCCATTCTGAAACTGTGGCTTTTTTTGATGCGCTAAAGAAATTTTATAATAACCGTTATGCCAAGGCCGATAAATTGAAGGATGCGAAGATTAACAGAGAAACAAACACTGCGGCGAAAGAAAAAGCGTTTGAGGAGGAGAGAAATTCATATCAGAATGAGGCGATCACCGAACTGGTAAAGAACTCTTCCGAATTTAACCGGATCATTGAGACAGATGGCAAATTGGTTCAGAAAATTTATCCGATCTATAA